>NZ_KB899419.1 GCF_000378205.1 Sediminispirochaeta bajacaliforniensis DSM 16054
CGGATCATGTGAGGCAGACGGTACAGTTTGCCCGAAGTACGGTGAACATGCTGGAGCGGCTTGAGATCTACCGATATTATCACAACTTTATGAAGCCCTATCGGGTTGGAGGGAAGGATGAGAAGCGGGGGCTGACACATGGGGTAGTGGCTGGGATAGAAGGGAAGCGGATAGCATCCGAGTTGAGGAGTCTGTATACCAGGCGGAGGTTTTTCTTACGGAACCAGCCCATGAATCGGAGTGGGAGGGAGCTGTGGGTCCGGTGCATTCCCACGGCCTTACGATGGATGATTGACTATCTGCCTTCTTATGCATGGGCTTAAAGGTAAAGGAATCACCACGATTCCGGACAGTATCCATCTAAGCCCCTGCCGACCTTTGGATCAGAGGGTAGGTAATGGCATAACTGCAACGCGTCCTAAAGCCAAGCGATCGGTAGAGCGCAACGGCGGCTTCATTATCACGACGGACATAAAGCGTTTCATACTGACCTCGAGATGCAACCGCAGCCATCACCCTTTTCAAGGTTTGATATGCTATCCCCATTCCCCGATATTCCGGTCTGGTGTAAACCCCTCCAATTTGGCAATAACGGAAGGCAATGGCGTTTGTACCAGCCTTCGCTACGGGAATATTTCCCACCATGGCACCGAAAATTAGCTGTCTGCGGCATTGGTTTCTAAAGTGAATAAGTCCGGCTTCCTCGTTGTAGTGCTGGGGATCGGTGACCACTTCTTCTATCTGGTAGGCCCGCTCCACGGGGAAAAAGCGTTCCGCATCATCGGCGGAAAGGCGCCTAACCGAAAGACGGGGGATGGTAATTCGTTTTTCTTTTTCTCCCTTTTCCTCTTCCGCGAGTTTGCGGGTCATAAGGTAAAAAAGCTTCCTTTCCGAAACGCTACACCGAAGAGCTTCTTCGCTCAGTCTTACATCCTCTTCTCGTCCCAATAGACAGTAGATTGCTCTATATTCTTTTCTGAAACGCAGGAGGATATCCTGTAATTCATCATAACGGGGAGGATGCGTTTCATGGAAAAGGGGGAGATAGAGGCCATTCGAACAGAACAACACGAGGCCTCTGATCCCTTTGTTATCCTCCGCTTCCGGGAGATACCAGAGCGACCCATTCTTTTTAGGGGGCAGTTTCGGTATGCCGTATTCCTGGATTCGTGAGGCAAGGGTTGCGGCACGGTACTCTCTGGGGGCAAGAAACTCCATGATGCGCGGAAGATCTTGCTGACCCGCTTTTTTCCAGTTCATTGTGTGTTCAGAGAAACCGGTACGGTTCCTGTTGGCTGAAAGGCCCCGGTTAAGGCAGAAAACCCCGCTTCTATGGACTGCCTGCCTGTTCCATAGACCGCAAGGGCGTTTTCAACCCAGGGAATGTCTTTTAGGTAAATAGGTGTAAGGACAGAGATGACATAAATTCGATCGGCAAAGCCTTTGAGTTCTTCGAGAACCTGGGCGCTGTTGGGATTTGCCAGACAAAAAACAACGGTATCGTAATTTTCCATACGTTGTTTTAAGCGTTTTATAACCTGCGGATCGGCGCTGAAAAAGGGTGAATAATCGTAATCGAAGCTGTCGGCGCCGGGAAAAAAGGTAGCGCCTATAGAGAGAAAGGCATTCAACTGCCCGACAAGAAGCACCTTTCCTGCTTCCTGTGGCTGTAACGGGATCGTTTCACCGCGAATAAGAGAGACACTTCGATGTGCCTGGGAAAGAAAAAAAGCGGAGCCGTCGGCATCGGGAATCTGTTCGGCAATTTCACGGGGGTCGGGATGAAGAGGAACCGCATCTTTTCCTCTCAGATACCGAAGCTTGGTCTCGATGACCCTTCGTGCAGCTTCCCGTACCACTGCGGTCGTTTCGGGGGACTGGCTCATTGTCGAAAGTATGTGCTGACGGATTTTACGATAGGTATCGGTATCTCTACTCACCATGATCATGTCATTACCTGCAAGAATTGCCTGAAGCGATGCTGCGGGGACTCCACCGTAGACTGCAGCGCCGTTCATCTGCATATCGTCGGTAATAATAAGCCCCTGGAAGCCTATCTTCTCCCTCAGAAGCCCGGTAAGCAGGGTTTTACTCAAGGAAGCAGGTTCGTCCGTGCCCGTTATCTTCGGATAGGCGATATGCCCGCTCATGATCGCCGGCAGGCCCTCCTTAACGAGAAATCGATACGGTACAAGCTCCCTGTCCCATATCGTTTGAAAATCGGCATCGATGATCGGAAGGGTCCCGTGAGAGTCCTTATCCGTGGCGCCGTGACCGGGATAGTGTTTTGCCGTACAGACAATGCCTGCTTCCTGCATGCCGTGAAAATAGGCAACAGAGAGCTGAGCGGTTTTTACGGGATCGGAAGAAAAGGCCCGGGGACCGATAACGTCGGCCTTGGGATTTGTATAGACATCTACGGTAGGGGCAAAATTCATGTTGATGCCGAGGACCCGGAGTTCTTTGCCGATGTAATACCCGGTTTTATATGCGTCCCAGGCAATCCCGGAAGCCCCGATGGCTAAATTCCCGGGAGTTACACTGGTATCCCCTTTTACATGACGAACCCATCCCCCCTCCTGGTCGGTTGCCACGAAAAGCGGGATGGAAAATCGATTTTCCTCACTCAAATGTTGAAGCGTAGAAACGGTGTTCCCCAGCTTCAGAAGATTACCGGCGTTCCAGCCGAAAATCTTGATACCGCCGATCTCATAGCGGTCCACCCATTCGATGATTTCCTTGGAAGGATCCTCACCGAAATAACCGATAAGCATAAGCTGTCCGACAAGTTCCTCATCGCTCATCGCATCGGCGATCGACTTCGAAAGTTCTTTCGCCGGAGTATCGTCATAAAAGTCGAGCGCCCCAAGGCCGAAACAGGGAAGAAGCCAGAAACAGAGCAAAATGAGAAATACGGCCCGGGGATTCGACATCACTGTTAGGTGTAACTCTGGCCCTTTAGGTCGTCAATATATTGTGATGCACAATGAGTGGCGATTGCGCCATCGCTTGCGGCCACAACGAGCTGCCTGAAGGGGGTATTTCTCACATCACCAACAGCATAGAGTCCGGAAATCTCCGTTTCCATACACTGGTTGGTAACGATGTATCCTGCCTCGTCCTTCTTTATTTCAGGAAGAATAGCGGTCTGTGGGTCAGATCCGATGAAAACAAAGACGGCATCGACTTCTTCTTCATACTCCTCACCGTTTTTGTTGTTAAAAAAGACTCCTTTCTCAACCTTCATGGATCCCTTTATCTCTTTCAGTTCGGTGTTGAATCGTACTTCAATATTCTTATTTGCCACGACCCTATCGGCAAGTGCCTTTTGGGCCCGAAATCGGTCTCGTCGATGGATGAGGATGACCTTATCGGTCAAATTCGCCAGGAACATCGATTCATCACAGGCAGCATCACCGCCGCCGACTACGAGAATCTTCTTGTTACGGAAAAAGGGCCCGTCGCAGGTTGCACAGTAGCTCACCCCCCGGCCGGTAAACTCTTTTTCTCCGGAAATACCAAGATGACGGTGCTTAGCTCCCGTTGCAACGATAATCGTAAGGGAGGTAATAGTGCCCTTGGATGTCTCGATGTTGAAGATATTATCCTCTTTTTTAAGTGATCTCACCGTTGCCGTTAAGAACTCGGCACCGAAGTTTCGGGCTTGCTGTTCAAAACGTTGTGAGAATTCTATACCTGAAATCGGTTCGGGGAAGCCGGGATAATTTTCCAAGTCGGCTATTATCAGGCATTGGCCTCCTGGCGCCATTTCTTCGATGACGACCACTTTCAAATTGGCCCTGGCAGCATATTGTGCTGCGGTGAGTCCCGCTGCCCCTCCACCGATAATCGCTACATCGTAATCGGTATTCATGCGCAATCCTCCTAAAAGCACCTTCAGCATAGCATAAGATGCAAAAAATGTGAACTACAGGTAAATATATTAAAAATACTATATAAAGACAACCTGTGACTTTTGTAGTGTTTCGAATCCTGGTGAAACTCTTCTTAACAGTCGCATAAAAATGCCGATGATAAAGGATGAGGAGTGTTCGTATGCAGTCATTGACGGAAAAACTGGAAAAGAGTATGGAGCAGGAGCGGGACCTGATTTTGCAGTTTTCTCTCTGGGAGCGGGACTTGAATCAACATGTTTGCAAGCGAGACTGGAAAAAACTTCAGAAGGTGATGGCGAGTGCCGAAGCGCTTTCCGATGAGCTTGATAAACAGGAGCAGATGAGATGTGAAGTTTTCGCTCAGCTACGGGATGCGGTTGGGGAGCTTCCTGATGCGGGGTTTTATCAGGTGGCTGTTCATCTTCCGGCAGAAGAACGAGAGCGCCTTTCTGCTCTGTTTCGTGAACTGAAAATGGCGGTTGTGAATTTGCGCGGGATTGTTTGGGGAATCGATGCCTACGTGCGGGCCGTTCAGGGGACGCTAAAGGGTATCATCGGAGAGATGAGTCCAATGCGACGCGGAACAATCTATGCGAAGAACGGCGGAGCTCGCCAGAGTGAGGCCGGGCCCCTGATTCTGAATCGGCAGTTATAGGAGCCTTGTATGCAGTCAACCTTTACCGGAATTGAGATGGGAAAACGGAGTGTCGTAGCTCATGCCCAGGGCCTATCCACGGTCGGTCATAATATTACCAACGCCGCAACCGAGGGGTACAGCAGACAGCGGGTCGAGATGTCTCCCTACGAACCGATCTATGTCCCCGGCCTCAATCGAGAGGAGACTGCAGGTCAGATGGGGCAAGGGGTTGTTGCAGAGAGGATCAGCCGTGCCCATGATTCCATTTTGGAAAAACGGATCGTCTCTCAATCCTCGGGAAAAGGATATTGGGATGTGAGAGATTCCTATATTTTGATGGCTGAACAGGTCTACAACGAGCCTTCAGAGCTCTCTGTGAGGGGCCTCATGGATAAATTCTGGGAGTCCTGGCAGGATCTTTCCCTGCATCCGGAGGATAATGCCTCCAGGCTTGCAATCATTGAACGCGGCGACTCCCTTATGGATGGGATTCACCGGCGCTATGAGGGACTCAAGGATATCAGAGAGATGCTCGAACAGGATATCCAGGTAACGGTGGATCGTGTTAATAACATCACCAGCGATATCGCCGACCTTAATCGTGAAATCATCAAGGTAAAGGCGATGGGCGACGAGCCAAATGATCTTTTGGATCGTCGTGATCTCCTTGTAAGAAAACTTGCGGATATCATCGACATCAGCGTGGATGACCGGGATCCCGATGAATTTACCGTTCATTCTGGGGGAATGCATCTGGTCCAGGGGGATGTGGTAACGAAGATCGCCGCCGATCCTGATCCCCGAAACGAAGGCTACAGCAGGGTCGTATGGGAGGCTTCCGGAGAGGATTTTCGGCCGAAAAACGGACGCCTTGCAGCGATGGTTGAGCTTCGGGATGGCGATATTCGCAAAGAGATCCAGGAACTCGACACCATGACCGTCAATTTTGTGGATATGGTGAATGAAGTCCACCGGGCTGGCTACGGTCTTAACGGGAAGACGGGTATAGATTTCTTTACCGAGTATCCCTTTGTGGCCAATGCCAATGGAAATTACGACCGAAACGGCGACGGAGCCTTTGATTCGACCTACATCTACCGGATCAACGGAAGCAACAGCCTGAATCCTCAGGAACAGGTGGGAATAAGCGGAACCCTTCGCTTGTCCGGTAGCGATGGTGCGGTGGAAATCGATTATGAGCCCACCGATACGGTGGATGATATTGTAAAACGCATTAACGCTTCAGGTTCCGAAGTTGTTGCCCGTTTCGATCGCCTTGGCAGTCTTTCTCTAAAAGGAACTCCGGCAGCCGGTACAGAAAACCCGGATTTTGTGATCCGCGGCATCGAGGATAGCGGACAGTTCCTTGTCGGATATGCCGGGATCTTAGAGGCAAGTGGACAAGAAGGTGCGTATAGCTGGGACGGAGCCGATGGTGTTCTCGCGCTTCGGGGCGGAGAGGATGGGGCAGGGTATGCGGTCGCTCCCTTAAGCCATCCTTCCGGCTGGATTGAGATCAATCGCCAGGTTAAGGCCGAGCCTGCAACCATAGCGGCAGGTCTCGGAGAAAACGGGCGTCCCGCTCAGCCTGGAGATGGCTCAGCCGCTCTGGCTATCGCCGCCCTTCGAGATCGAGACGTCATGGTCGGCAGTTACCGCAGTTTTGATGAATACTTTTCCAGTGCCGTTGCAAGGGTCGGGTTAAAGGGTGAAACCGCCCAGCGGTCATTGGAAACCGAAGAGGCCATTATGAAGGATCTTTCGGATAAACGGGAGTCGATTGCCGGAGTCAACCTTGATGAAGAGCTTGCAAACATGATCAAATTTCAGCACGGCTATGCTGCGGCAAGCCGTTTTATTACAGCGGTCGACGAGATGCTCGACGTCATTATCAACCGCATGGGTGCATAAAGGTGGAGTAGATGAAACGCGTTAGTACCTATCAACCCAATTACGATATGCAGTACTATCTCAGGCGGCGTAACAACGAGATGAGCAGGGTCCAGAACCAGATTGGTAGTCAGAGCAGGATTACCAATCTCCGGGACGATCCCATTGCCGCCGCACATTCGGTCCGTTACAAATCGGCGGTCGACAGGCTTTCTCAGTTCGATCAGAATGCTGCAATGGTTCTTGATGAGGGAAGAATTGCCGAGAGTTACCTCAAGAGTGCCAACGATATACTCCACCAGGTCCGTGAACTCGCCGTCAAGGGAGCAAACGATACCTTGAACAAGGACGATAAGCGGATGATAGGCGGCGAGATTGATCAGCTCCTCAAGGAATTAGTCGAAATCGCCAATGCCCGAGGCCCTGACGGGACCAGTTTTTTCGCCGGTGACCGGACCATGAGTCCCGCCTATCGAGTCATCCAGGGAAGTCTTGACGGGGGAAGGAGCTACGGGGTCACAGATGTTGAATATATAGGGACCATTACCCCTCCGAAGGCTGAAGTAGGTTCCGGTAACTATATTCAGGCCGGGTTTTCCGGTAACAATCTGTTCTGGGCGGAACAGCAGCAGCTCTTTTCCGGACGGGATGCTTCGTCCTATACCTTGACGGAAGATTCTCTCGTTCGTATCGATAATGAATATGTCAAGCTTTCTGCCGGGGATAATATTCATGCAATCATTGCAAAGATCAATGATTCGGCAGCCGCTGTAAAGGCTTCTCTCGATCCGGTGGAAAATAGTCTTGTGCTCTCTACTACTTCGCCACATCAGCTTTGGCTTGAGGATGTCGGAGACGGACGGGTTTTGAAGGATTTGGGGGTTATCGCAGAGATAGGGAAGGCTCCCTACAATCTTGCCCGGGGAGCAAGCCTTTCCGGCGGCTCACTTTTTGATATGGTCATGAATCTGCGGGATTCTCTTTTGAAAGGTGATACCATTGAAATCGGGGGAAGTGCTTTAAAGGGTATCTCCATGGCTCAGGACAATTTGATTGAAACAATGTCGGGTCTTGGTTCCAGGGATGAGCGTCTTCAGCTGATCCGTCAGAGGATTGCTCAGGAAAAACCTGAAATAGTAAACAGGGACAGTCAGGAAAACGATGTTGATTTGGCCGAAGCTATTACCGATCTTACAGCTCTGGAACAGAGCCATAAAGCAGCGCTCCAGACTGCCGGAAAGATACTTCAGCCGACCTTGCTTGATTTCCTCAGATAGCCTGAAGCGGTGAAAGAAAGGAGACGGTAACATGAAAGTACAAACCAAGCCTTACGGCCTTATCGATGTTGATGCACGGCAATTGATCAGTTTTCCCTCGGGTATATTCGGCTTTGAAACCCTCAATCGTTATGTGTTGCTCGATGCCATCCAGCAACCTTTTTATTGGCTTCAGTCGATCGATGTCCCGGAAATTGCCTTTGTCCTGATTAGTCCCTTCATTTTTCGTCCCGATTACGATCCTGTCCTTTCCAGCGATGAGTACCATGAGATTGGGCTTGAAGGAAGCGATGACGATGATCTATTGCTTTTCACCATCGTTACCATACCACCGAACAATCACAGCGGTATGACGGCGAATCTTCAGGGGCCTGTCATTATCAACAGAAAGACTAGGGTCGCACGGCAGGCAATCGCGGGCGACACAAACTGGCGTACCAAGCATCTGATCATGGATGAGTTTGCCGGGCAAAGGAATGCGGCATGCTGATCCTCGCACGGAAGGTCAACGAGCGGATTATCATCGGAGACTCAATTGAGATATCGGTTGTCGATATTCGTGGTGATCAGGTTAAGCTCGGCATAGAGGCCCCTCGGAACGTCAAGGTGTATCGCCATGAGGTCTTTGAAGCCATACAGGAAGAAAACCGGGCTGCCGCTACATCGAATGTTACGGACCTCCCTGAAATCGATCTTTTTGCCGGGAAAAAAAAGAATCCTTCCGATAAGTCCTAAGAATCTTCAGAAAACTCATCATCAAAGCGGTCATGCACCTTGGCAAAGCGATCACGCAGTTTTTTAAAGTGTGCTATAATCGCAGGATCGAATTGAGTTCCTGCACCCTGCAAAATAATTGAACAAGATGTTTCGTGAGGAATGGGATCTTTGTAGCTCCTCTTCATGCGCAGCGCATCGTAGACATCGCAGACTGTTACGATTCTCGCAGCAAGAGGTATCATATCCCCAGCAAGGCTATAGGGGTATCCATTGCCATCCCAGCGTTCGTGATGGTGAAGAGCAATCTGTTTTGCCATGATATTGGGATACGAGTTGAGAATATAGGCACCGTTGATGGTATGCTCTTTCATGATTATCCATTCCCGGGCATCCAGGGGGCCTTCCTTGTTTAAAATATCGTCGGGCGTACCGATTTTCCCTACATCATGCATAGGTGCAAGAAAGTAGATATCATCGATGAATCCGGGAGTGACCTGCTCCGAAAAAGCAGAATCATCCCCCATGGACGTGGCAAGTAGTCTGGCATATTCACCGACACGCTGAATATGGTATCCCGTGTCGTTATCCTTCAGCTTCGACGCCTCCAGAAGGCTGAGAAAGGTACCCCTAAGCAGTGTTCGATGTTCATGGGTCACATCATCCACCATCATTATCCAGAATTCCGGCACTTCTTTTGACTCCTTTTTTCTGACAGGAGAGAAAAGGAGGTTTAACTCCACCGGGAGTTTCAGCTTGCTCGGAAGATAGAGCCCTTTTTTGGTGGAATAATGCAGTTCTTTGCTTCGCAGTTCGGAGAGAAGGAGTGTGGCGGCCTCGGCCGAAAGCGTCGGAGAAAGGAGCTTCCCCAATCCCACACCGGGGCTGCAGTCGGTAAAGAAGGAAAAAAAGGCGGAATTTGCCCACCTGACATGGAGGGTTTCGTCGATTACTGCACAGGGCAAAACAGTATGCGCCAGCATTGACGAGGTATTCAGATCAGAAATGTCGAGGTGAGGGGAAGCGGAAGAGGAAGAGGCTATCTCATCTACCTCTTCGACTTCTGTAAGCTCTTCGAGATCTCCGATACTCTCTGCCTGTCGGATATCACTGCCGTTCGTGACGAGCCCCCTCTTCTGTCTATTTTTTACGCGACAACTCCGCCTCACTTTGGCGGAGATAGAAGGGGCCTGTCCCTTCCTTGTCGGCTCCCCTCTGATTATAGTGGTTTTCACCACAGCGCGCCAGGGCAAGGCCGACGCCTTCTCTCCGATAAGGATCGAGCATCCAAAGAGGAGAGGAGCTAATCTGTTCAAGGAACAGATCCGCCCCGGGGCCGGTGAGCAGAAGCTCGCTTTCTCTTTTCTCCATCCTTTCCCGAATGATAGCCTGTATCTCTTCAGCATCAAGGTCCAGGTAGTCGGTAACCCGTTCTCCAGAGAGGTAGAGCGCACAATAAAAACGCCCCTTTCTGGCATCGATAAGCGGTAAGACTGCCGTGGCAATATCTTTTTTGCCCCAGGCCATGGCATCGAGGGTGGAAACCGAAACGAGGGGAACATGTGCTCCCACAGCTATCCCTTTTGCGGTCGCCATGCCGATACGTAGACCAGTAAAGGACCCGGGACCCCTGGAGGTGACAATGAGGTCGAGCTTGTCGGCGGAGAGTTCTTCCTTCTTAAGCATCTCGTCGATTTCCGGCATGAGCCGTTCCGCGTGGTGAAGGGCACCGTCTATGACAAGGTTTCGTATGGTCCGGGAGGTTTCCAGTCTGACAGACAGGACCTCTCCACTTGTATCGAAGGCAAGGATGTTCACGGCTCCTCCTCAGGTTCGTCTATGACGATAGTACGTGTCCCATCGTCATTGATGCTGATAGTGATATGGATGAGCCTCGGGGGAAGGGCTTCTTCCACTTTTTCGCTCCATTCAATAAAGGTGACACCCTTGCCGTAGATATACTCTTCGAGCCCCAACAGTTCGAACTCTTCTGTCGAATCAATACGATAGACGTCGATGTGATAAAGGGGCAGGGTTCCTTCGTACGCAGAGGCAATGGTGAATGTCGGGCTCGTCACCGCTTCTTGTATCCCCAGAAAGGAGGCAACGCCCTGTATGAAGGTTGTTTTTCCTGCGCCGAGAGGGCCGTGCATACAAACGACAGCCCCGGGGCTAAGGCCTGCCGCAAAGTCCGCCCCCAAGGCTTGCGTCTGTTCGCCACTTGATGTTTTATGCTCTTTCATCTGTTTTTCCGTTCAGGAGAGTCTTCCCTCACGTTCCTGTTCGGCAATATACGCCTTCATGCTTTTGATTGCCGGCAGAAGAGGGTAATCAATGTGATCGAGGAAGGAAACAGCTATATGAGTTCCGCCTGTGGGAAGGTGTTCTATACTAAAGCTGACACGTTTATCCTGCACCTCTGTCCCTATATGCTTAATTGAAGCTACTGCGGTAAATTCCCGTCGATAAAGGATGGCTAAATCCTTTTTGCGGATCTCTTTTAGTCCTAACACCTGCATAGTGCTATACTGTAGGAGAAATCACCGGTCTTGGTCAATTATCGGTTAACGTTTTTTCGCGATGGAATCTTCAAGTCCGTAGACGTAGGAGTTGATTCGATTGAGATGCTTTCTGCTCATCCGGGTGAATTGGATGTGCATAATGCCTCCGATGGGTCGAAGTCTTGAAAGGCTCCGCACCTTCCCATACACCACGACTTGGTTTGATCCCCGGCCTGTCTCAAATTCGAGTTTAATCAATTCTCCCGTTCCAAGGGGATAATTGCTCTTCATTGCGCAGCCTCCGGCGGAGATGTCGTTGATCGTGCCGAGGGTACCCCGCTTATGTTCGACAACCGCCTTCTTTTCCATAGTTTTTCCGCTTCCTGCTGCCAGGACCCTGATGGGATAAAAGTAGGCCGGTCGACTCATTTCTCGCCTGCGGTAGCGCCGTTGCTGCTCTTTCTTGATTTTTCCTGCATGCTGAATGAAGAGGCTTGAAACTCCTCTCAACTGGTTATAGCCGAGGACCTTGCTCTCGAAGCTGTAGCCTTGTCCGTTCGAGCGCCAGAAAAAAACCTTTACCTTGGTCCATTTTTTCCAGCGTATCTGGTTACCACGATTATCAACAGGAACCGTCAGGCTGAGATTTTTTTGGAGATTGCCGTTTATCTTGGATTGAAATCGATTTCCGACCTCGTCTTGAATTGTGAGAGCCTGGCCCAGTGGAATCTGCTTTGATGAGCCGTAATTGCCCGTCCCTCCGCCTCCGGAGCGTTCGAGTTTCTGCTTGATCCTGTAGAGCTCCAGCTTTCTTGCTTCCTTATCCACACCTGGATGCGGATCCGTTTCAATACTGGAAAATGTCCTTTTTAATGCAGAATCAAGGCTCTGACCGCTTTGTAATAAGCGTAAGGGAGGGATGTTTGCCCCCTGTGCTATCTGCATGAGAAGCGTGCTTTCTCTTTTACTGAGACCTCGAGCCTGTGCATGCCGCTTGAATGTACGTTTGCTTCCCCTGCTTGCGGTCCGTGATCTGGTTCCGCCGCCGCCTTTGCCGCCGACAAGAAGCAGAATTCCAAAAAAAACTACAACAACGATGACCCCGATAATGGTCGTTCTGGGGTCGCTTTTTTTGATTGTGGGAACAAATTGCAAAAGTGGAAGTGCTGTTTCCCACATCATCCCGCTTCGCTCTCCTTAAGAGCGGATTCTATCTCCGTACAGAGGGTGGAGATACGAGGAGCTATTTCATATTCGACCAGATCACCGATGAGCACGGCATCCGAAGAATCGAAGGCATCGGTAAGTTCTGCAAGAATGGGATTAAGTTCCTGATAAAGCGTACCGATTTGTGGAGAATCACCTTCTCCAAGCAGGTCGATATCGCAGCAAGCCTTTAGATAGGGGAAGAGGCGCGTCAACTTTCCGTACAATTCTGTAAAGGTGACAATCTGCTGCATGGCCTCGGAGTCCTTTCCCGTCTGAAGTAATATAGGAAGATCTTCCAGGACGGGAACGATTTCCCGAAGTGCAGCAACCGCATTGTCAAGTTCCTTTCTGGGATTCTGAACTTCGTCGAGACGGTCTCTGATGAGTATTTCCAGATTTCTGAAAAAATCGATCAAAGCAAGAGCCTGAGGTCCGGGTTTACCCAGAGCAAGACCCGATGCGGCGAGGAGTTGATCAAATCGAGCGGCAAGTGGTTCACCCGATTCTCCCGGATTGATAAGAGGATCGACAGAACCCCTAACGGGACCGTATTCGGCAAGCAATTGCCGGACCACCTCAAGGTTTGCCGAAGCAAGAGCCTGCTTAAACATGATAATGTAATCCAGGAGAATCGTTAGGTGTTCATTCCTCTGTTCCAGAAAGGATGAAGCCACGAGATTGATGGTCTTTGATGAGTGGATGGAGATATCCTTCCAGCTCTCTTTATCCAATAGGTCCGCACGTTTCCCGTCGATCTCAATTCCCGTTATTGAATACTCATTATTCTTTAGCCACCCTGATATGCCGGCGACAACTTCCCCTATCGTCTGTTCGTCTTCAATCGTCACATCGAAAGGAACACTGTTAACCAGAATTTGCACCCCATTCTCCTTCATGTATAGTGCCTTACTGCCCGGAGTTGTTTAGATTATTCAGGGCGCGGCTGTTTTCCTGCATGGTACTCAGGGCACTCTCCATCTGTCCGTATTTCACCTTGAGCTGCTGCTCTTTGCGTTCTAAATCGTCTTCCATTTCCTTAATATCATTATCGGTATCATCTATTCGTTCATTTAGCCCCGATACTCTGGTCGCAATTAAGCCTCCTGTCTGGGTATAGTAGGAGGTATATTGATCCATAGCATAACCGACACCGGAGTCCACGACAAGATCCCCGTCACTGTCCCTTCCGAAAAGTTCCTTGATCGCGGGTAAGAGGTCGGATTTCAATACCTCATCAAGCTTCGCTTCGTTGATCTCAAGGTAACCGCGCAGCCTTTTTTGATCCACCCCGCCGCCGAAACCTGAACTGTTGGTCGATATCCCAATCTGATTGAGCATGGAAAGTCGATTGTCCGCACTGGTTTTGTAGGGGGTGATGATCAACTGCTGCAGTCTGTTTTTCAACTGCATAAAGGTGGTGTCTCCCTGAAAGATTCCAAGCTGGTCCTGTGCCGCTTTCCGTTCGTCATCGGTGAAATATTCGATTTCATCTATGATCGATTCATTTGTATCGGTCATGATATTGATGCGGGTTAGAAGCTGGTTGTAGCTGCCGACAAAGGCTATGATGTCGTTTTTAATCGTTTCACGGTCGGGTTCTATATGAATATCCACAGGCCCGTCGGAAGGGGCCTTTACATGAAGCGTGATACCGGGTATCACATCATCAATCTCGTTATCCGGCCGCCTGACCTCGATCCCTTCGATTTTGATGATCGAATCCGAAGCGGCAGATATTGCATGCGCCGGGGATGCATCCCCTCTAACCTCGGGATCGGTGATGGCCATCTTTTTTACAGTAATCCTCCGATTGGTGTTTCCCCCGTTGTTGATTTCCAGTTTTTTCGGAAAATCGGAAAGTTCGTTTCTCCCCAGGACGATTGTTGCTTCGGTATCCTCACCGGAGATCGGTGATAAAGCGTTTCCGTCAATCGAAAAAATGTCCTTTGATTCGCTGTAGGGTGGGGGAGGCGGAGGCTGCCACGGGGGTACTTCAACCTGGCTTTCGCTGTTCTGGATGGTAATTCCTTCGTAGGTAACCCCCTCGGGAGGAGAGAGTGATGGTCCGCTGGGTGGCGATGGGGGTGAGTACGCCTCTTTCGGCAGATTTTCGACCGTATAGGTGACCGATAGCTGCTGCTTACCCGTTAGCGCATGGTTGATATCTACTGTCTGACGCTCCCCCGGCTCTGCTGTTTTATTGGGTGTCAGCGAGAAGCTATCTTCTACTGCTTCTTCCAGCATTCCCATATCAAGGGCAAGGGCTTTTGTCGCATCATCAAAGAACAGCTTGTTTTCTTCGCCGGTTTTCAAGCTGCTGATCACCATTACCTTTGTATCGAAGGTGTCCCGTACCACCGAAGCCGCAAGAAGACCTGTTCCACGGCGGTTTATCGCCTGGGCAAAAGAATCAAGGTCGCCACCTCGGAATTTTACTGATACCTCTTCGTCTCCTACCCGAAATCTATATGTACCCTCCGGAACATGATAGTCATTCGGTAGTGAAGCGCTAGCGAAACGATCGGCGGAAGCCACTTGTATGACCTCCACGGCGCTTGTCGCTTCTTCGGCCTGACGACCCGCCGTTGCCGTGAGTGCATTTTCCTGAGAAGAATCGGCAACCAGATTTTGAAAGGGGTTTTGGAATCCGTAGAGTTTTTTCGCACTATCCCGAAATCGATCAATGGTTCTATTGATCACCTGCCAGGCGTCTTTTTGCTGCTTATACTCTTCTTTTCGATCTTCAAGGCGATTGAGGGGGATACGCTCGGCATCCATGATCGCCTTGATCATTTCATCTGTCTTGTATTTACTATTTACGCCCGGTATCGATAAATCAGACATGCCTTGTAAAAGCCCCCGAAATAACGGGGACCTTTCAGATCTCCTCGTCGATCAGAAGGCCTATGGCCTCCTTCATCCTGCGATGAAGCCGCTGAAGTTCCTCCGGGGGTATCTCCTTGATCACCTTATCGGTTTGCCGGTCCACCACCTTTACTACTATGGTACCGAGATCACGGTTGAGAATAAATTTAAGTTTACGATCGAATAAACTCGTCATCCGGAGAATATCTTTCAAATAACCTTCCGCATCTTTTTCAGAAATTGGCGCGGCAGCAGCTTCCTTTTTGCTTTGCTCTTCTGCAATACGCTGAGCTTTCGCCTTAGCCTTGATGGCCTGGGCTACTTCACTGTTTCTACGGACCGTTTCCATTCGAGCAGCGTTATTCGATAGATTCTGTATGTCGAGTTCCATAAGAACCACCTCTTTAGAAAAAAAGACAGGGAAGGGGCGCGGCCTCCCCTGTCCGAAAAATGGATGAGAAAACGTCCAGGAATCTCATCCGGAAAAGAACGGTATACTTAAAAAAGCTGAAGTACCGACTGGGTCTTTGTATTTGCCTGAGCAAGCATCGCGGTGCCGGCCTGCGTAAGGATCTGGTTTTTCATGTAGTCAACCATTTCCGAAGCCATGTCGACATCTCTGATTCGACTTTCGGCAGCCTGAAGATTTTCGGCCGCGATAGATACACCCTGGCTGGCTGTCTCAAAGCGGTTCTGATATGCGCCAAGATCGGCTCGCTGACGCGAGACCTGACGGAGGGCGGTATCAAGTTGGCCGATAGCCATATTTGCAGAGTCTACCGAGGTGATCGAAATCATCTCTTCGGTTCCCTGCGACCCCTGAAGTCCGAGCGCCTGTGCAGTCATGGTTCCGATAAAAATTCTTTCACTCTGGTCCATATTGGCCCCGACCTGGAACTGCATGACCTGTTCTCCATTCTGTGCAAAACGACCGGTAAGCATGTTCATACCATTGAACTGTGCATGGCTGGCGATTCTGTTGACTTCGTCGACCAACTGACTGACTTCGACCTGAATCTGCATTCTGTCTTCGTCTGTATAGATGCCGTTTGCCGACTGTACCGAGAGTTCTCTCAGCCTATGAAGTATATCCTGAGTTTCCTGCAGGTATCCTTCCGTTGCCTGGATGAAGGAGACACCATTTTCGATGTTCCGTGTAGCCTGATTAAGCCCCTTGATCTGGCCCCGCATTTTTTCGGATACCGCAAGACCTGAAGCATCGTCGCCGGCCCTGTTGATACGCATGCCGGAGCTGAGCTTTTCGATGTTGCTTTGCACCTCATTGTTACGTACGCTAAGACTTCTGTTTGCGTACATGGCGCTCATGTTGTGGTTAATAATCATAAACCCTCCTTGATATCTAACGAAGGCATCCTTTGCCTTCAACGATTCGGTGTCGTTTGAGAAGGAAAACAGAAGAATAAGTTCGCGCCTCTTCTGCCCCGTTCGCTTCCTTCATGCAGAAAAACGAGGAGTAATCCCGACCTCCTAAAAGGAGATCGGGTAACTCTACGCTCCGACACCCGGAGGGATTGTTTTCAAAGATCCTACGGGATAGGATTACTGCTTATAGTGTAGTCCTCTATCCGAAAAGTTGCAAGACTGACTGTGTTTTCATGTTTGCCTGGGACAGCATAGCCGTTCCTGCCTGAACAAGGATCTGGTTCTTGGTGTATTTCACCATCTCATCGGCCATGTCGGTGTCTCTAATCCTGCTTTCCGCCGCCTGGAGGTTTTCGGACGCGACATCGATGCCTTTCACCGCATGTTCGAGCCTGTTCTGATAAGCCCCGAGATCGGCCCGCTGCTTGTTTACGCTCTTGAGAGCGGAATCCAGGGTACCGATGGCCCGGTTTGCATCTTCGGGGGTCTCGATGGTTAAAATTTCGTTAGTCCCGATATTTCTCACACCGAGTGCGGCACTGGTCATGGTACCGATAAAGACCCGTTCCCTCTGATCCATATTGGCCCCGATGTGGAACCACATACTGGCTGTAACGGTGTTTTCTCCCGATTCCCGGGCAAAACGGCCGGTAAGCATGTTCATCCCGTTAAACTGTGCATGGCTGGCAATTCGGTCGACCTCATCAACCAACTGACTAATTTCAACCTGGATCTGCATTCTGTCCTCGTCGGAGTAGATACCGTTGGCGGACTGTACCGAAAGCTCCCTCATGCGGTGCAGAATATCCTGAGTCTCCTGAAGATATCCTTCGGTCGACTGGATAAAGCTGATGCCGTTGGAGGCGTTTCTGCTTGCCTGATTCAAGCCTCTAATCTGAGACCTCATCTTTTCTGATACTGCCAGACCCGATGCATCATCGCCTGCACGGTTGATGCGAAGACCTGAAGAGAGCTTTTCCATGTTTTTGCTTACTGCGTTGTTACTAATCTTGAGGCGATTTTGTGAAAAGACAGCACTCATGTTGTGATTAATGATCATATGACATCCTCCTTGAATGTTACGGAAGCATCCTTGCTTCCTTTTCGGCGAATTTGAAAAAGATTTTCTTAAGCCCCTTTCAGTATCCGCCGATGCTTTACATGAAGAGGGAAGGTGGGTACTGGCCAGTTTACCGCGGTTTGACCTTTCCTCAGTCTAAAGCTTCGGCATGGAGAAGGTCAAACTTTAGCTTTTTTGAAAAAAAGATGAAGAAAATTCCGTAGTGTTAGGAATATTGGTGGTAATCGCTTCTGTGCATGATCATCCATCGCCGCAAAGGCGCGTGAAATCTATTCGATATCTTTCGCATAGTAAAGGGCAAGAGGATCTTGCGGATCAATTTTCAGGATCTCACGGAAACAGCGCTGGGCCTCTTCATAGTTGTCTTTTTTTAACTCGAGGATTGCAATATTCGATATGATTTTGACATTCTTCGGTTCTATGGCCCTGGCCTTTTCCAACACGACCCTGCATTGGTCATATTCTCCGAGCTCCATGAGGCAGATGGCAAGTTCGTTATAGATGTCTACTTCCTTTTCTTCCAATTCCAAGGCCCTATAAAGCGCTTTTTTGCCTGCTGTATAGTCGCCACTCCGTCTGAGCGCCCAGCCCAGCAAGAACCAGCCACTCCAAACTTCGGGACGCACAGAGAGAAAGCTCTTGATTTTCTCTATGCCTTCCTTCTCGTGTTTTTCTTTTATGGCTTCGAATGCCTCATGAAAAAGCCGGTCGAGTTGTTCATTGCTTTCAAGCTCATCAAGCGCCTTTTCCACCTTGGGTATACGGGGATCATTATCCTCAGCAAGGGAGAGAAAGTCGCTCAAAAGCATTTTTGCCCTTCCAAGCTTGCGCAGTTTGAGGAAAAAATAGCCGGCATTGAAATGTACTCCCGGACTTTGCGGAAAGGAGACGATGGCCTTTTCATAGGTATTGATCGCCCTGATTGCGGCGTCTTCTGCCAGGGAAATACGTCCCTGATCGACATAGAGATCAAGCTGCTGTTCATATAGAAGGGCAAGGTTAAGGGGTGTTTTCTCTTCCTGTGGATCGAGACGGGAGAGCGCAAGAAAAAGTTCCTCGGCAAGGTCGAAATCGAGCCTCTTTGCTTTTACAATGGCCGCCTCCGTCATTGTGGAAACAATGTCGGGCTGAAGGGCAAGGATGAAACTTCGGAAGTAGTCGGCATGGCTATGCTCGGGATTCCATGCCAATATCTTCAACATGGCCGAAATGATCATCTCCCAGGAGAGATCGGCAAAGTCCACGACTTTCCCCATGCCGGGAGGCACTTCGACGGGAAGCATGATGGACGGATCTATGGAAAAGTCTCCAATGGAACGATGAAAGTCCTCAGGTAAAGAGATATACAATAAGCGATCTATTTCTTCTTTTCCGCCCATCTATGCCTCTTTCGGATTCTTGGCGACAGCCGATGAGAGTGGACGGGCTTTCATATAATCATTCAGCATGACTTTATATTCAATGGGAGTCTGGTCCTCTATAAATTGGATGGCAACCGCTGTAAGATCCTTTCTGCCTTCGACCTCCTCGCTTCTAACGATGGTTGCCGGAAGATTGAAGGCCCGTTGTTCGACGGTTTCAAGATGAAGATGGCATTCCTTGCCCAAAAGGAATTTTGCAACACCGGAAACGACGACCTTTGCTCCGGAAAATGAGAGATCTCTGATAATGCAGGGGCGGGGGATGCTTTCCACCCGAAGCTGGCCAGCCTTTGAGGTCAGGCCCAATTTCCGGATGCTGTTGGCATCGATCTGAATACGTTCTTCTTTGCGTTTCTTTGAATTAACGCTGGCTTCCAACAAGGTTCCCAGAATTCCTATTAAATCGTCCGGCGGCCGTTGGGTAAATTCGAGATTGACAAAATTAAGTGTGGGATGTTCTTTGTTATAAGGGTTAAACCCGCTTATTTTTGATGCGACGAAAAAGGCAAGGGGGTCGTTTTTATCGTTTTCCTGAAAGGAAAGACGTAACGACACAAGATTGTTTGCCTGTCGAAGCCGTTCAAATGTCTCACTTGAGACGTTTGCAATGACCTTGGCACCGGTCATGGATGCGGAAAAGACAATACAGGGAATTTGCGATCCCAGAAATTTCAGGAAAATGTGTTTTGCCAGCAGTCCTGTAGCTCTGATAACATCCTTATTAAAGGTTACATCGATCTCCCTGTAATGCTGATAAAATCGATTTATCTGTTGGCTTGTCATCAATGCCATAATAGTTCCAATCCCCTATAG
Source organism: Sediminispirochaeta bajacaliforniensis DSM 16054 (assembly GCF_000378205.1). Taxonomy (NCBI): domain Bacteria; kingdom Pseudomonadati; phylum Spirochaetota; class Spirochaetia; order Spirochaetales; family Spirochaetaceae; genus Sediminispirochaeta; species Sediminispirochaeta bajacaliforniensis. The sequence continues at coordinate 19,688 of NZ_KB899419.1, forward strand.
TAAAACCCGCGATGCCGCTTGGGGAAAAAATCTCTTGAACCCAATGGTTCAAGTGGGTTTCCGCAACGTGGAATCCTGTCCATCCTGAAGACGGGCAATTCAACCACGAAATGAAGGAATCCCGTTTTGTATTTTTGTCCCAAGAGATTGACGATCCCCTCCCGTACATCGCAGGAAAAGTATTCTCTTTTAGGGGAGCTCTTCGTTCAGAAATTGGATCAAACGATCGGTTGCCTCTTCGGCCCGTTCCGATTTCATTCGTTCCTGAAAGAGCTCATCTGCTATTAGTATACTGGAAAGAATGGCGCTACGTAAAGGTTCTCTGCTTCCCATGTTTTCTTCTATGCGCTGTATCCTCTCTTCGACGAAAGAGACGAGTTGACGCAAATAACGAGGGTCTTCATCCGTCCTGACGGCGAACGAAGACCCCAACATGGAAATGTGAAACGGTTCCTTGTTCATTCGATGATTAAAAGATATCAAGCTCCCCGTTGCGGTCGGGAGCGGGTTCTTCAGCATCTTCGCTTTCTGCGATGTCCGGTTCTGCGATATCCGGCTGAAGGGATTCTCCTTCAGTTTCCTCGATGGGGGCTTCTGCCGTCGAAGTAGCCTCGCCGTCATGCTGCTGCACTTCGACGGCACTGCTTTCCAGCGCATCCAGCTGCTGCAAAGCACTGATGATGCCTTCTTCGATTTTTCCCTGATCGCGTTTGAATGAATCGATGAGAACCTCGAGCTCTTCGATACGCTTTTCATAGCTGGAGAGGGTCTTCCTCAGCGCACCATTTTCTTCCCGCAGAGAAGCAATGAGATCAACAGCCTGCCGCACTTTGCTTTCGAGAAGCTGAATCTGCTCGAAGGTAACCATTTCTTATGCCTCCAGCTCCGCTTTCGCTTTCTTTACAAGCTCGGAGAACGCCGTCTTGTCTTCAATAGCCATATTGGAAAGGGCTTTCCTGTTGATTCTGACTTCAGCTTTAATGAGACCGTTTATAAAGCGAGAGTAGGTGATCCCTTCGTTCCTGCAAGCGGCGGAAATCCTGGCAATCCAAAGCTTGCGAAAATCCCGTTTCTTTCTTCTGCGGTCACGATATGCATATTGACCCGCTTTCTCAACCGCATCCTTGGCGGTCCGAAAGTTGGTGCTTCGGCGACCCCAGTAACCCTTTGCCTGACGCGTTATCTTTTTGCGTCGGTCATGTCTTCGTGTTCCATCAACTGCTCTGGGCATGGCGAAAAACTCCTTTAGAAGTTATATGGAAGAAGGCCCTTCGCCTTTTCGGTTTCTGCCTTGCTGAGAACGCCGGCATGACGAAGGTTTCTTTTCCGTTTTGTGGATTTTTTTGTTAGAATATGGCGAAGTCCCTGTTTTTTATACTTGACTTTGCCAGACCCGGTAACCGAGTACCGTTTTGCCGCGGACTTGCGGGTTTTCATTTTCGGCATATCAATTCCTCACCTGTGCTCGTTTATTTCTTTCCCGTTTTCGGGCTCAAGATCATAGACATGAACCGACCTTCCATGATGGGCTTCCTATCCATGGAAAAATCGGTTTCCAGCTCTTCCAAAATTTCATTTACCTTCATGAGGACATCTCTCCCCAATTCGGTATGTGCAAGCTCACGACCTCGGAAACGAATGGTTACCTTTACCTTATTTCCCTCTTCAAGAAAAGTCTTGATATGTTTGGTCTTGAACTCCAAATCGTGAGTTTCGATCTTTGGCTGCATGCGAATCTCTTTCAGCTTGATCTGCTTTTGTTTCTTTTTTGATTCTTTGCGCCGTTTTTCCTGATCAAACTTATACTTCCCGTAATCAAGGATCTTACATACCGGCGGATCCGCATTCGGTGATACTTCGACAAGGTCTGCATTTGCATGGTGTGCAAGCTCCAGGGCCTCAATCGTCGGAATGATTCCCCGCTGTTCTCCTTTTTCATCGATCAGGCGGACTTCGCGGACCCGAATCTCCTTGTTCACTCGTAAATCTTTCGCAGCCAATCTTCCTCCTCATGACTAATCCGGCCCTTCCACATATCCGTTTGGAATACATGAAAACCGGTCAACTCAAAGTGGAAACTACTATAACATTCACATCAAAAAGAGTCAAAGGGTGATAGCGAACCGTTGCAGCCGATGCTGGTTTATGATAGCCTCGAGAAGTTATGGTAATATTTTTGATTTTTGCTGTTCCGATTATCGGCTGTATGCTATTGTTCTGGCTTTTCCCCGGCTGGTATCGGGACAAACTCTTTTTCCCTGCCGGGATTCGGGCCTTCCTGTGGTTCTGGATAGGTACGGCCATCACTCTTTTTTGGGGTATCGGGGGGATTAAGACGTATGCATTTGCTCCTTATCTCCTGCACCGGTGGCTGTTTTTCGATCTCCCTCCGATGGCGGCGGCTTTTATCGGTTTTTCTTTGTGGAGATCAGCCAGGGAACGAATTCTGTCCGGTGAAAGGCTCTTGTTTGGCTCTTTGCTTTATGCCGTCGTTGTTTCGATGTTTTCGGGATGTGTTGAAGCGATTTTTTGGTTTAAGCAGTATAACGCTTTCGCACTCTTTTTCCTTCCTCTTGCACTTGTTGCCCGTATGATGTTTCTTTGGGCCTTTTCGCTTCTCTTCGTCCAGCCTGAGGGCGGAAATCGATGGGTCCTTTCCTCTATAGGCGTTCTCGGCGTTTCTTTTTTCATCGCCTTGGGCCCCGCTTTCGTTTTGATCAATCAGCATCTTTTTGCATCGATACTTGCCCTCCTTGTTCTGGCGGCTTCGCTCCTTATGCTAAAATTTGCGATCGGGGCAGCCTTGCCCTCTTTTCGGCTTCGGCCTCTTCCTGTGGAGGACGATGAATCATCGGTTGATACGGTGCTTTAATACTGTGTTGATATAAACGCTTTCCAACATCGGCACTATGACAATATAAACGGTGCTGTAAAAAAAGGGACTGCCTTAGAGCAGTCCCTTTTTATTCGTCAGTGAAAATCGATCAGGCGTGGCCTGCCGAGCCAAGAACCTCGATGTTCTTTCGTTTGTACATTGTCTTCAATTCGTCACGGCCAGGTCCAAGATACTTTCTCGGATCAAATTCCGCAGGTTTTTCCGCTAAAACCTTTCGCACCGCCGCCGTCATGGCGAGACGCCCGTCGGAATCGATATTGATTTTACATACGGCGGATTTTGCAGCCTTACGCAACTGTTCTTCCGGAATTCCCACCGCATCTTTCAGTGCACCACCGTACTGGTTGATCTGTTTTACGTATTCGACAGGAACAGAAGAAGAGCCGTGAAGCACAATGGGGAAACCGGGAAGTTTCTTTTCAATCTCTTCAAGGATATCGAAGCGAAGGGGAGGGGGGACAAGGACCCCATCCGCATTCCTGGTACACTGCTCCGGTGTGAACTTATTTGCTCCGTGGCTGGTACCGATACTGATTGCAAGGCTGTCAACTCCGGTTTTTTTGACAAAGTCGATCACCTCTTCGGGACGGGTGTAGGTTGATTTTTCCGCTACAACCGCATCTTCGATGCCTGCAAGGACGCCAAGCTCGCCTTCTACGGTAACATAGTCGGCCTGCTTATGAGCATATTCAACAACCTTACGGGTAAGAGCGACGTTTTCATCATAGGGAAGGTGGCTGCCGTCGATCATGACGGAAGAGAATCCACTATCGATACAATCTTTGCAGAGTTCAAAACTATCGCCATGGTCGAGATGTAGTGCTACTGGTACCTCATAACCGAGTTCCTTGGAATACTCGACGGCACCCTGTGCCATAAATCTCAGCAAGGTGGAGTTTGCATATTTTCTGGCACCGGAAGAAACCTGCAGGATTACCGGCGATTTCGTTTCGACGCAAGCAGCTATAATAGCTTGCAGCTGCTCCATGTTGTTGAAATTGTAGGCGGGAATGGCATAACCGCCGTCGATGGCTCCGGCAAACATCGCTTTCGTGTTCGACAGACCCAATGTTTTGTAGGAAATCATGATACGCTCCTCATATAAATTCAATTAGACTTATGATATTACTCTAATCAAGGAGATGCATTGGGGTCAAGAAGTAGGGACCCCATAACTGGCCTTACTCCGTTGATTTTTCCTTTCGGGAAAATGGTTTGACAAAGAATATGTGAAGAAATATAATTCTGCTTACTGATATGCGATGATTTTTTGCTAGATAAAAAGGAGTTAGGAATGAAACGAGGCGTCCTGCTGTTTCTGTGCCTTTCGGCGTTAATTTTTCTTGCGCCCTCCCTGCTTTGTGCTGATGAGCAGACAGAAAACCTGGTTTCTCACGTTCTGGAATCTTTTGATCCGGAAACGAGGACCACGGATTGGTTAGTTCAGGGAAGTAAGTTCGTCACCGAAGGGTTCCCGAAGCAGACCTATGTGAAAGCGTGGCCTGAAGCGCTTTACGGAGCGAATCGGGAGGGTTTGGATCTGCAGGCCCTTGGCGCTTATTTTAAGTTTGATAGGAAGGGATATAACTACATAGAGTTTATTCCTGTTACCCAAGATGAGAATGGGGATACGGTTCCTAATCCGATTCCCATCCCCGGCCGTGTGAAGAATATCGATTTGTGGGCATGGGGCTCTGATTTCGATTACTACCTCGAGGTTCATATCATGGATCCGCGGGGAGTGGTTCATGTTTTGAATCTCGGTAGTCTTAATTATACCGGATGGAAGAACTTAACTGTGAATATTCCTTCTTACATCCCTCAGTCGCGAAATTATGCTCCCTATCTTGAGGGGTTACAGCTTGTTAAGGTTGTTCTTTGGACAAAGCCGCTTGAATCCGTGAATGATTGTTACTTCTATCTTGATCAGATAAAAGTGCTTACCGATGTTTTTGTTTCGCGCTTTGACGGTGATGAGTTGACCGATCCCGAAAAAGTCGATGAAGTTTGGGGAGGGGTAGAGTAATAATGAGGACCAGAAAAACGAGATTAGCAGGAAAATTGCTTTTCATGCTGATAGCGGTAGCCGTCGTTCCGATGGTTGTCGTTGCACAGTCGGCAACTCCAGCAGCTGTCGGAGAACCGAATCCTACCGAGATCGGGGTTGATACGGCGCAGCAGAAGTTGAAAGAAGTTTCTATTTCCAAATTCGAGGATGCCGGTTTCTGGTCTGCTTCGATGTCAAAGGATGAGGGACTTGTAACCTTGAGAAGACTCGCCGGATCTCCTATCGATAAAGAGCCGCTTGAGGCGGAAGCTCAGGCCGGAATTACCGAAGACGACAGTAATGTCCTTGGTATCAAGGTTGAGTATTTTAAGCGTGGTAACAGCCAGTTTACGCTTACCCCTGTTCGTCCGATGCCTGTAGAAGGAATCTGTAAGACCGTAAGTGTCTGGGTTGTGGGACGAAACAGCCCTCACGTTTTAAAGATGCTCCTCTCTGATCATTTCGGGAATAGAGCTGAAGTGACCATGGGTAAATTGAACTTTACCGGTTGGAAGAAGCTTACTGTTGCAATTCCGACTTCTATTGTTCAGCGGGATTATCACTACAATAATAAGATGGGGATAAAGATCGAAGGTTTTACCATTGACTGTGATCCAAAGGAAGCCTACGGTTCTTACTACATCTATTTCGATGACCTTCGTGCAACCACTGATCTTTTTGCCGAAGAACATCGGGATATCGATGATATGCAGGATAACTGGTAAGTTCTGAAAGCCGGTTCGTATGTCTCGATACGAAGGTACCATGTTGAGAGGGTTTTTCTCTTGGAAAGGCCCTCTTTTTTTACTCTTTATCTTTTTGTGGCCGCACTCTTTGCTCTGCCTATATGGACAATCCATGCAGACGGGAGGATTCCAGCGTTCAAACCGCTATACCGTCACCATTCGAGAGGATTATTCGGTACGTACGGATGGGGCATATAAGGGATTTCTCAGCAGGGAGATTCACGGAAGTTTTTTTAGATCGGAGGCTTCTTACCCGCCTCAGTATGAGGGCGTCTATTTTGGGACAGGAGCTCTGAGACGTGAGCAAACCTATCAGGCCGTACCTCTTGAGATCAACTATCGAACGGCTTTTACTATTGATGATTCGGGGGAAATGCGGATTCTAAGCGGCGCACTCCCCCCCGTTAGAATGAATATCCCCTGTTTTCCAAAAGATAATGAAGATCAGGTTTCTACATGGTCGGCCCCTGCCCAGGATTCTCTTTTCTGGGAAGGAAAACAGATTTCTGTGCCCACTATGGTTACATATCGCATAACGGGAAACCGATCGTACGAAGAGAGGCCTGTCATGGCTATTAGTTATGAATATTCTCTCAGGCTGAAGCCCTACCAGATTTCTGGAATGCAGGATGTCACTTCCCTCCATGAGCTCTTTGGAACAGTAAAGGGCGAGATGCTCCTGTATCTTGATCAGGAGGGGGGGCTTTTCTCGAAAGAACGAATTATACGGCGTACGGTTGCGGATGATGGAACGACAAGTGATGAAGAAGGCTTTCGGCTTATTTGGTATACGGGAGTTGATGGGGCATCCATCAATCGAATGATCGCGGACCTGAGTGATGGGAACACTGCCGTCCATGAAGCAGCTTCCGATGGTAGTGGCCGAGATGATGATACCTCCATCCTTGTTGAGGAGCGTTCGGAGGGGGTTGTGTTTACGCTTCCCAACATCCATTTTAAGCCTGATGAGGCGGAAATCCTTCCTCAAGAGATTTCTCGTCTCGATGAACTCGCTCGGGTTTTATCACAAATTCGTGACACATCTTTTCTTGTCGTCGGACACACAGCCGATGTTGGAACGAAAGAGAGTCAGAAAGAACTTTCTGTAGATCGGGCCAGACGTATTATCTCTGAATTGTCCCAGCGAGGCCTCGATGAAAGCCGATTTCTTTATGACGGGGTTGGGGGAAGTCAGCCTGTTGCTTCTAATGATAGCGAGGAAGGTCGGAGGCAAAACAGGCGCGTTGAAATTTTTCTGTTGGAATAGCTACTGTTTGTAAAGCCGGTGGTGAATGGATATCCTTTTATTTTCTGTTTTACCCTTGTCGATCACATTAGGCGTCTATCATGAGCTCACCGGGATTCGGAACAGTAGGGAAGCGCAGTGTGAAATTCATTCCGTTACGAGGTGTTGAACAAATAGCAAACGTTCCATTGAGTTGTCGACTCAAAGCCGTGATCAGCTGCAGACCTATACCTGCTTCCTTCTGAGAAAATTGGGGGTCGAATGAAAACCCCTGCCCATTATCGCTAAACCGCAGTAATAGCGTCGAAATCGTTTCCCGCGTTACTGCTATTGTGATGCTGGGCGAAGGTGTCGATGCCTGAAAAGCGTGTGTAACCGAGTTGGAGAAGAGTTCATATATAAGTAAGCCTAAGGGAAGAGGAGTGGGACAGACTTCTTCAACCGGTATCTGTTTTGTTATACAAATATCTTTCCTGCAAACACTCATGGTGCAAAAGCTAATAACGGTATCTATTAATTGGACTATTGATACCTGGCTCAAGGATTCTTTCTGATACATTGATTCCTGAATATGCGATATCATGAGTATACGCGATTCTATTTTGGAAGTTTGTTCTTTTCCCTGCCGACCCCCGGGGTAGCAAGAGGAGAGATGAATGATACTTGATATTAGTTGTAAATTGTTTTTTACACGATGATGCAGTTCTCTCAAGAGAAGTTCTTTTTCGTTATTGGAAGCTTGGAGGGTGATGTTTGCTTCTTTTAAGCGTTGTGCCCAAAGTAAGATCAATGTTCCGGTGAAACCGCCGAATAATGTCGGAACAATAAAGCCTTGAAGGGAGATGGGGGCATGAATAAGGATTTTTTGAAAAACAGAGAGGAATGAGAGGAAAAAGGCACCGCAGAGTGCCCCCATTAGTCCAATAAAGGCTTTGGTTTTGAAAAGCAATTATGTACCTCTTCATATATATGATAGCGACTTTTCGCTTTTGCAGCAAATTGTTACTGATTTTTTATGAATTGTGCCAAAACAAGAGAACACAGAGCAATTCCGAACCAACAATAAGGTGATACTTTTCAACCATGATAAAGACCGCAAACACCACGAATATCTGACGGCGAGCTCCATTAAAAAAATTGAGAAGGTAAAAAAGCCAATAACGTTTTCGGAATAGAAGGTGCTTTTTTTGTGGATAAAGAATTGTCTCTACCGGCTTCTGTGTTAATGCAAACAAACTTACGAGGATTAATAATCCTCCGATGATATAAAAAAGATCATGCAGCGGCAGAAATGGCGGCAAAACGATGTTCACTGCAGAATATCAGCAGATAGATCACGAAAAAGGTGAGGAAACCCGGAATCTCCCGGACTGATTGAATCACGCCCATCTGAAAGGCAGTAATGCCAATAACCCTACCGAGATCTTTTTAGATTTCCTGTTTGAAGAAAATAAATGGCGGCGAGGACGATGGCGATACCGGTATAGACCCAAATATTCGCCCGTTCCCCCAACAGAAAAACCGAAAGGATGACTCCGAATACGGGAACCATGAATTTGAAGCCTGTAGCTCTGATGACGCCTATTGCATGGAGTGACTGATTGAAGACAATATTCGCAAACCCCGTTGCTATAACACCAACGAAAAGAATCAACATCCAGTTGGTACATCCCAACCGCATTACTTCATGGAAGTCGCTCTTTCCTGCAATGGCAACGACGAGAAGTACCACAGTTCCCGATGCGGTAGAGATAAAGGTTGGAATAATACTGCCGAATGTGCGTATATAGTTCTTAAGAGCTACATAGTATACACTTATACAAAGAGAACCGAGGATGCACAGTATGTTCCCCATAATATAGTCGTTTCCAATTCCAATTGAGGAAAACGTTCCCCTGGTCGCAACGAAGAGGATGCCTATCGATCCTAGAATGATCCCAAATAGGTGCCGCAAGGTGAATCTTTCTTTAAGGAATATGACGGAAAGGATGGCAGCATAGATTGGCTGGGAGTTTATAAGGATGGAACTGCTTGTGGCGTTTGTTAATTCCAACCCAAAAGAAAGAAGGAGAGAGAAGAATCCTACCCCGAAGATACCGATTCCCGAGAGTATTAAGGTATCTTTTAAGGATGGTCGCGGACGCTTTCCCGAATCGGCTATGAAGAATGGAAGAGTAGTCAACAAAGCGACAAGAAATCTGAGGAAGGCTACAAGAAATGGGTTGACTCTATTGATAAGGAGGCTTTTTGTTGCAGGGTGAATTCCTCCCCATGCGATGGTGCAAGCGATTAAGGCGATCGACCAGAGATAGATATTTTCCTTTCGTGTCTTGATTTGTTTTTTATTCATGTTATGACTTTCGCTTTTGCGTTGTAGATTCCCTTACGATAAGTTTTGGTTGCAAAAAGACCTGCATGAGGCTCGTCTCCTGTGATGAAATAAGATGGGTGATGCGATTAACTCCTGCCTTTGCAAGTTCCCGAACAGACTGACGTACAGTTGAGAGGGTAGGTCGACAAAACCTTCCGGCATCGATATCATCATATCCGATAACGGAAAGATCTTGGGGAATACGTATCCCCTCGTCGCACAGGGCCCTAATACATCCGATGGCGGCTAAATCATTTTGTATGAATAATGCGCTGTATTCTCTAAGCTTTTCTTTATAATTGAGGCCGAAACGATAGCCTGCATCAAAATTATGATCTACATACATAACATCATTTTTTGAGACTGTTATACCGGCATCATTCATGGCCTTTGCAAAACCAGAACTGCGCTCTTCGAACTCCCGGCCGTATGAAGTTGCTGTAAGGATATTTGTATGACCTAATTCCAGTAGATACTTCGCTGCTATATATCCTCCCAGAAAATGGTTCATATCAATAATATTAATTTCTGCGGACGATGTCCTGTCAAAGTAATGCATATAGATATGTGGAACATGCTCTTTTTTTAGATACTCGTCGATCTCGGTGCAATACTCGCGATTTATGATGATGACTCCTGCTATATTACCAATCGACAAGAGCTTCTCAACTTTTTTTATCCCTTTGCTTTTATATTGATCGTAAACAATTATTGGAAGATAATTTGCGTTATCAATTTCCTCAAAGACAGCAATAAAAAGCGATTCAAGAAAGTGGTCGTTGTAGTTCGTAAAAAAATTGTCGGCCAGCAGAACGGCAATAACATTTTTCTCTTTTGTTTGTTTTATCGGTGAGTCCTGATCTGTGTAGTATCCATGTTCCTTGGCCAGTTCAATTATTCGATTTCTGGTTTCCGAAGAGACACCGGGATGATTGTTGAGACTTCTTGAAATAGTCGATTGATTTACTCCGGCCAGTTTCGCCAATTCTCTCATTGAAATCAGAATACAGCTCCAAGCAGTTAGTGATTCTTCATTGTAAACGCGCTATTGTCATATGTCAATGAATACGCATCACATGTCACAATACTAGATGTTTACTTAGCAATGATGCGTAATGATGCGTAATAAAATTATTGACAAGTACAAAAAATCCTTATAGTATCAATAATTATATAGGAAATCTATTGTGTGGATTTATTTTTGATGCATTATAATGCAGTATATTATGTATTGATGCTCTATTTTATGCACGTTGAGTCATACATAGGAGGATAAGAATGCAAAAATCAGCCAATATTGAAGTGTTGTATACGGAGCTTCCATGGGAAAAACGTTTTGTTGCAGCAAAGCAGGATGGCTTCAATTATATTGAGTTCTGGGGCTGGGAGGATAAGGACTTACCTCGCGTGAAAGCTCTCTTACAAGAGAGTGACTTGTCACTTTCAACAATGAGTGGTGATGGTCCCTTTTCGATGTGTGATCCTATGAAAAAAAAGGAATATATTGATTATATCAAAAAATCAATTGACGCAGCAAAATTTCTTGGTTCTCCGAGACTGGTGATCCATTCGAATGAACTGGCGGACGAACCTCAATGGGCTGCTGATTTCTTTGAAGAGTATTCCGATACGGTAAAGCTATTGACGATGTTTGATAACTTGAAAGTAATATCGCTTCTTGCTGAAAAGGCGGGGATTACCTTTCTCCTTGAGGCTCTCAATGTAGTTGTCGATCACATCGGAAACTTTTTAACGAAAACGCAGACGGCAGCCGAATTGGTCAAAGCCACCGGATCTTCTCACATGAAGATCCTTTACGATGCGTACCACATGTACCTTAACGAGGGGAAAATCTGCGAAACCCTTTCAAAATATATTGATACGGTGGGTTACATTCATGTTGCCGATGCTCCGGGAAGAGGCGAGCCCGGGACAGGAGCCATCAACTATCATAATGTCTTCAAGCATTTGGCTAAGGTCGGCTATAGCGGTGTAATTGGTTTTGAATTATATCCTCAGAATGGGACAAAGAATGCGGTGACGGCAATTCTGAAAGCGTGTGAAGGAGTTTTTTAAGATGAGTGATTTACGTATCGGAATTATTGGCTGTGGGGCAATTGGCCAGGATCATTTGAAGCGTATTAATGAAAAGGTCCAGGGCGCGACGGTAACCGGAATTTTTGAGATTAATGAAAAAGTTTCCAGATCCTTGGGCGAAAGTTTTGGCGTAAACGTTTTTTCCAGTGGGGAGCAGCTCATCGAATCGAGTGAAGTAGATGCCGTTGTTGTCTCCTCTTCGGATGAAACCCATGCGCGCTACGTGCTTAAGGCCATCGAAGAGAAAAAATTTGTGTTCTGCGAAAAGCCTCTGACCCCAAAATCAACCGATGGTCGACATATCCTCGATGCGGAGATTGCAGGAGGAAAACAGCTTGTCCAGGTCGGATTTATGCGGAGATATGATCCGGGATATCGGGCCGTACAGACTCTTTTGCAATCGGGTACCTATGGAGCTCCATTGGTCCTCCACTGCTCACACCGAAATGCCGCCATCCCCGGTTTCACTACTCCCATGGCAATCCAAAGCAGTGCCTCGCACGAAATTGATATTTGCCGCTGGCTGCTTGGAGAGGAATATGTATCATGTGAAGTTCTTATGGCAAAAAACAGCAGACATAGCGGAAGTGATCTCCATGATCCGCAATTTCTTATTCTTCGTACCGAGACAGGAATCCTGATAACTGTCGAAATCTTTATAAATTGTCAATATGGATATGATATCAATTGCGAGGTTGTATGTGAAGACGGAATTGTATCTCTCCCTTCTCCTCCTGAGGTTCTGGTAAAAAACAACGGTAAAAAGGCGAGCGCCATTTCTTCCGACTGGAAGGCACGTTTCAAAGAGGCCTACGAAGTTGAATTTCAAGAGTGGGTCTCTGCGGTAAAGCAGGGCCGGGTCGGAGGACCGTCGGCCTGGGATGGTTATATCACTGCAGTTGTAACCGAAGCCCTATCGCAGGCTCGTGACACGGGGGAGAGAGTTCCTATTTCCCATATGGAATGTCCAGATTTTTATCGAAAAAAATGAGAAAGGCGTGCACGAATTTAGGTGATCTCTCTCCCCGAAAGGGAGCAGAGATCACCTGGCTAAAATACTGCCTGTACAAAACTATCATATTTCCCAGAGCATCATCATTATCAAAAAAATCGTCGTTTTCATACGCTCTTACCACAATAGTGGTTCCAGTAATTTTTTTGCTGAGATAATATCTTTGATCTGTTGTTCTCCCGAGATTTCACGTTCGATCGTGATGGCTCCGTCATAGCCGATTTCTTTCAGCTTTGCGATGAAACGGGGATAGTCAACCTTTCCTTCTCCCAGGGGTACCTCCTTGCCCAGCTGATGTCCGTCAGTAGGATACATGCCGTCCTTGCCGTGCACGTCCATGACATACTCCCCGAAAACTTCGAGCGCATCTACGGGGTTGGCCTTACCGTACATGATAAGATTTGCCGGATCCAGATTGATTCCGATATGGTCCTCCCCCAGATCCTGAATGGTTCGTTTCAACGTAACTGGTGTTTCCTGTCCTGTTTCGAACAGAAAATTTATATCTTTGGCTTTACAGGCATCGACTACTATCTGTAAGGCAGCACACACCTCGGCATATTCGCTTGCTGCGGGATTTTCCGGTAGAAATCCTGCATGGGTGATGAGATTTTTTACACCAATTTCACAGGCAAATGAACAGCCGGCAAGAAGTGTTTGTATGCGTTGAAAACGATAAGCGGCAGGGACCAGCCCCAAAGTGATGGGGCCCTGCTGAAAATCCCAAACCCTAGGGCCATTCCAGCCACACCAAAATCCGCTAATGGCCATACCGGTTACCCTTCGTGCATTTTGAATCTCTTCGGCCTTTTCAGAAGTCATTGCCTCTTCGTCCCAGCATACTATCTGGCAGGAACGAATGCCAAGTTCTTGTGCCTGGGAAAATAATACTTCAATATTGGAAGAGTGTTCTATTGGGATGGTTACACCAATGTACATATGTTTCTCCTTGTTTCTTTATCCTTTTACTGCTCCGGCCGTAACGCCGTTAATGATCTTGCCTTGCATGAAGGCAAAGAAAATCAAACTGGGTATCATAGAGATGACGATTCCGGGAAGAGCATGTTCCCAATCGGCTGTTTGTGCCGAGAATCTCATATACAAAGCATTCTGAATATTCATTGCGACACTCTTTCCTCCCACGATCAATTGGTTGATAATGATGTCATTCCAGGTTGCCAAGGTATCTAAAACAATGACGGTCACTATAATCGGTTGAAGGAGCGGTAACACGATTTGCAGGTAGGTTCTTATTCTCCCTGCCCCGTCGATACGTGCCGATTCTTCCAATTCCAGGGGAACGCCTTTTACGAATCCATGAATCATAAAAACTGCCAGGGGCACACACAAACCTGCGGAAACCAAGATATAACCAATACGCGTACCTGATAGATGCAGGCCTGCGATAAACCTGGTAAGGGAAATCATATACGATTGAAACGGTACCATCATGGGAAGGATGATAAGAACAAAACATACGCGACTTGTCGTACTTTTTGTTCTGGAAAGTTTATATGCCGCCATGGGCGCCATAATTAAAACGAGAGAAACCGTACAGAAGGTATAGAATAAGGTGTTTCCCATTAAGCGGGACAAATGAAAGATTTGCCACGTTTCGATATATTTATCTAACGACCACTGCTTTGGTAAGGACAAAAAGTGTTGCAGCATATCATTATAAGGCTTGAATGAGTTGATAAAGATCATTACCAGCGGGAAAAGCCAAAAGATGGAAATAGCCAATGCCACAAATTTTCCTATTGTACCATATTTTTTTCGGGCCACTATATTTCGACCTCCTGCTTCTTGGTGAGTTTCGTTTGGAACAGGGTTACGATTAATACAAAAGCAACAAAGATTAATGATTTTGCCGTGGCCAGCCCATAGTTGCTATTGATAAATGCCTCTTTATAGATGTCGTAGGTAACCGTTACTGTTGAGTTTGCTGGTCCTCCCTTGGTAAACACCAGAATGATGTCAAAGAGCTTAAATGCGAAGGTGAGGGAGGTAAGGAGACAGATAGAGATGGCTGGCATAATCATCGGTAATGTAACATGAAAAAAACGTTGTATTGCATTGGCCCCATCTATGGTTGCTGCTTCTAAGAGATCGGTTGGCACCGCAATTAAACCTGTTATGTAGTTGATCATATAAAATCCGAGGGTTTGCCAGACGGACATGACCACAACGATGATGAAAGCGTATTTGGGCTCTCCTAACCAACTGATACCGAAAAATTCGTTTCCTGATAGTTGATAAAGGGCATCAAAGCCCGGTCCCAAAAGGAATTTCCAGATGAGACCGATTGCCGTAAGGCTGATGATGTAGGGGATATAGAAAAATGCCCTTCCCAGTATGGAAACAGTGGAACCTTTCTGCAGCGCTAAGGCGGCCATCAAAGATGTTATATTCACCAATACGACATAAAAGAGGGTAAAACGTAGGGTGAAAGATACCGATTGCCAGAAGAGGGCATCATCGGTAAAGGTTTTAACGAAGTTTCCCATGCCGATAAAGCTCATCGATTTGCTGATGCCGTTCCAATCGAAGACCGAGTAATAAAGATTCAAGAGAAAGGGAATGTCTGTTGCAAACAAAACGAATGCAAGGGAAGGAAGCACAAAGATACCGAAAATGAGTTTTTCCGAAGCGTTGTTATTCATATTCTCTCATTAATAATAGTTGAAGCCGTCCCAAAAAAACTTTTTTGAAACGGCCCGTTTGGGTTGGCATTGATCAGTTTTTTGCCTTGTCCCAGAAATCCTGTGCCGCAGCAATTACCTGCTCT
The DNA here is from genome assembly GCF_000378205.1 of Sediminispirochaeta bajacaliforniensis DSM 16054. Lineage (NCBI taxonomy): Bacteria > Pseudomonadati > Spirochaetota > Spirochaetia > Spirochaetales > Spirochaetaceae > Sediminispirochaeta > Sediminispirochaeta bajacaliforniensis. Next base: position 34,891 of record NZ_KB899419.1, read on the forward strand.
GCACTCATTTGTCCGATCATATATGCTTGAAGGTATCCACCCAGCGCATTGTTGAAGCCCAGGGGAGCCCTCGTATGAATCCAACCGTTGGTCTTAGCTTCGGCAATATATGTCTTTGCATCGTTTGCAAGGTAACCCCTAATGTTTTTCTGGGTCTTACATCCTGGAACGGCACCGACCCCTTCACACATCCAGTACTGACCCATATCCGATGACAAAATATACTCGGCATATTCTTTTGCGAGCTCCAGATGGTCAGAATCCTTATTAACAATATAGGTCCAGTTACAGGAAGACAGAAGCGTCGTTTCCTTGGGATCATTGCCGACCGGAAAGGGGAGAAACGCAAGGTGCGCGTCAGGATTGAAAGAATCCAAGGTTGATTGACACCAGTCACCCATATGAATAATGGCGGCTTGGTTATTCGCAATCTTGTTTTCTGAGGTTTCCCAATCAACCTCGAGAGGTTTTTTGACGCCATACTTCATAACCAAATCGAGGAAGCGGAACAGATTTCGAAAATTCTTCATCTCTTTGAATTTCAATTGCCCGTTGTTCAGCTGTTCAGTGACCCCTTCAGCATCAAGTCCCTTGTCCATCATAAAATGAGTTGCCGTCTGGGCAAGTACCCATGTTTCTTTTCCTGCTAGGGCAAATGCCGGAATACCTTTTGCGTCCAGCTTTTTACATGCAGCCTCCAATTCATCCATGGTTGACGGCAATTTCGTGATGCCTGCTCTTGCAAACAGGTCTTTGTTATAGATAAGGCCCATATTCTCATAGGTCCATGGTAGCGACATAACATTTCCATCGCTGTCTTTTCCCGTATCAATCGCCGATTGTTTGAATTTTGCTAATACTGAGGCGTCGTCCGACCAGTTGTATGCATATTCATAGTAGCTCAACGCCAGCGTACCCGATTCGACATCAAAGACATCGGGAATATCATTGGAATTGATTCGGGAGCGTAGTAATGACTGGGAATCATTTGCTGCATGCTGGACCTCAATCTTTACCCCGGGATGCTCCGCTTCGAATTTATCGACCATCTCGGCATATTGCTCTAAGCCGTATGCATGGGCATCGAAAACATACAGGACTATCTCATCTGACCGGGATGATCCTTTTTCCTGTTGTCCGTTTGCCCATGCCCCGGTCAAGGTGACCACCAATGCGAGACTCGTTGCAATAAATCGTTTCATAATTCCTCCTTATATTACGATTTTCTATAGTTCTGTTCCTTCAGGACTAAGCGCACGGCATCTACGCCGTCCTGGAGTGTTGCTTGTTCAATAGGCTTCCCCTCTATCAGGCATTCCGTGAAGTAGTTAATCTCTTTGCAGTAAGGATCCAGACCTGTCATAGTGACATCTGTGATGTCACTATGGAGGGGGGCAAACCGCATAAGCGGTTGTGGATTGTCGTTTTCGACCGGTAGGGTGAGGGTTAGGCTAGGGTTTTTCGAGCTGCAAAAAGAGAGTTTTCCCTTTTCGAATACCGCTGTAAATGAGGCTTCAAAAGGACGATTCGGTGACGGATCCCACAATCCTTCCGCAGAGGCCCTCACCGAAGCGAAGCGATAGTGTGCAACGACATGGTTGATCAACCCCGAGGGAAATGCTTCTGTTTCGATTTCCATAACATCTGGATTTCCCAAGAGATAATGGAGAAAGTCCACATCGTGAATATGTAGATCAAGCATAACCGATCCACTTTTTTTCTCGTCGTGGAACCAATCTTCAAATCCCCATAGCACGTCGCCTCCCAGCCTCTTCATATCAATTGACAACAATTCTCCGTAGAGCTGCTTATCAAAGGCCTTCTTAAGGAATGCATATTCATCGAAGAAACGGAGTACATGACCGACCATTACGGGAGTTCCAATTTTTGCTTGGGTTTCAAGTAAACGCTTACACTCATCTTCCGTGATACAGACGGGTTTTTCTATGAGGACCGCTATGCCTTTCTCCATTGCACGTACCGCATGATCGGTATGCATATGGCTTGGCAGGCAGATGTTCACGGCATCGACATGTGCTTTATTGATCAAGTCGATGCCATTCGTGTAGGTTTCTGCCTGCGGCCAGGTGAGTTGCGCTTGGTCCAGAAACTCCTGTCTGCAGTCGGCAAGGGCGACGACAGCGACGTCATGTTTCTGTGCTGCCGATTTATATGCTTTGTTGTGGGTGCTTCCCATTCCTCCGCACCCGATTATTCCGATGTGCAACATGATGTTCTCCTTTTATAAGTAAGTTAAGTTACTTAACTAACACAAAAAATTATAAGTCTCTTTCGTATGGCTGTCAATAAAATATTCTACTACTGTTGCGAATAATGGTGATCAGCGCACACCGCCATGAGACGGCGGAAGATCTGGCTTGAAGAAAAAATAGGCGTCTTTTAGGCTTATCCAATATAGATCGGATTACCAAGGGCGTCGGAAAATTCGTAATACATGTCGAAGAAATATCGTACGGCGCCTTTCAGATAGGAATCCGAATCGAGACTAGTGTATTGGATTGTTGTATGCGAGGTCATTTGGCCAAAGCCCTGAGCGTCGATGGAGCTTTGGACCGAAGCGAGAAATGATGCTCCTAGGTTTTGGCACCTCCCACCAAGAATAATGAGGGAAGGGTTGACGATACTTATCAGATTCCGCAGGGCCTGAGCAAAATCACTGGCAAGGCTATTCAGAACCTGTTGGGCAATAGTGTCACCATCGCGTACCGCAGTTCCAAGGGCCTTGTAACTGCCAAACTGTTCAATACGATTTCCCTTGCAGCCGGGCACCTTCGGGACACGGTGCTCCAAGCTACCCTCGCCAATCTCATTTTCGAGGCAGCCCCTGTTACCGCAGGTGCACAAATCGCCTTCCGGATTTATGGAGTAATGGCCAAACTGGGTAAAGGCACCGTTTGCTTTTCCCAACATCCTTCCTTCGATGAACAAAGAGGCTCCAATCCCTTGATTGAAATTAATGAAGGCAAAATTTTCTTCCGTAATATTGGCAAACACCTTTTCCGCATACGCATAGCAAGCAGTATCCTGCAGGACTGCCAGGGGATAATCGCTGCAGCACTCATGGATTTTTTCATAGGTACTCATGGCATTCGTATCGTGGATTCCCAATGGATGCGAATAAAAGGTGTTGTGGGCGGAATCGATCATGCCCGGCAGTATAAGGCAGCAGCCAAGGATGGTGCCGTTTACGGTCTTACGATTACAGACCAATGTGAAAAGCTTTTTTGTTGCCGCTGTATACTCCTCTTTTCCCGTGACCATAAGTTCTTGCGAGTCTATAGCGGTACCGAAGATATCGAGGAGTGTTGCGATTACTTTGTCCTTGGTCCAGGTAACAACTGGTATGAAATGTTGCTTCTCCAGTGCAAAAAGTGTATTGGGTCTTCGGCCAACTGAATTTGATACTTGTTGTTTTCCCGAATCAACAATAAAGTTTTTTTGTATGAGCTCTTCGACCAAAGAGGAGATGGTGGGTTTGCTTAAGGCTGTTCTTTTAGCAATTTCGGCCCGGGAAATGCCGCCCTCATCGAGGATGATGGAAAATACGGTCTTTAGGTTTTTTGCTTTTATCAGTTGTTGGTTTAGCAGTGGCAATTGCATACTCATCCAGATGGAATCCTTATATGGAAACTATAGTAGTGATAATTACCTTAATACAACCTTTTTTGTCGGTAATAAAACCACATGTATCGAAAGATTATAGCATATTCTCGCCTGCAATGGCTCCAGGCAATTGAGTTCCCTATGGTCTTCTGCCTGCACGGTGAGGAAAGCGCAACGATGCTTAAAATAATTTCCCAATTCTGCTTTTATAGCTTATAGCCATGAAAGAGAGATGCTTATAAAATGGTACAAATCAGGTAAAAAGAAAAGAAAATAAAAAAACACTATCCCCTCGCTTTCAAGGAATAGTGTTATTTCTTTGCATTGAAACGATTTACTCATGGGCGATACTGGATTTGAACCAGTGACTTCTACCGTGTGAAGGTAGCACTCTCCCACTGAGTTAATCGCCCGAAGGAAAATGACTCCCCCGGACAGACTCGAACTGCCGACCTAGTGGTTAACAGCCACCCGCTCTACCAACTGAGCTACAGGGGAATGTTCTCTCGAACGAGTGTAATCTACACAAAAGTAGCGTAGTGTGTCAACGGCTTTCTCAAAAAATCTTTGCAATCCTTCTTCCGCAAGAAGGGCAATTTCCAGCATCATCCAATAGCACCGTCGTTGTATATCCTTGTCGCCGAATGACCGTTGAGCCACATTCCGGACAGCGAGTATTTCCGTCGGCCCGTGTATTACCCGGATAGACGAAATGCAGGTATTCCCTGCCGACGGCCACAGCCTTGTCTATGCTTAGGGTAGGGGTGGCCGGAGTTTTATAAAGAAAAGAGGGATAATATGCAGAAAGATGCCAGGGGATATCGGGATCGAGGGTCGAGAGGAACCGGGCCGAGCTTCTAATACCTTCAATATCATCGTTCTTGCCTGGAATGATTAAGGTGGTAACCTCGGTATGGACCCCCTTTTCGACGGAACGCGTGATAAACGTACGTACGGGTTCTATCGCACCCCCAAGTTCCCGCCGGTACAATTCATCGTCATGGGCCTTCAGATCTACATTGACCGCATCTATGAGTTCCAATATTTCATTACTGGGGTCGGCTTGGAGATAGCCGTTTGTCACCAGTATTGTTTTGAGGCCCTGCTTCCTGGCAATCGTTGCCGCTTCAAGCAGATATTCGATATGAATTGTCGGTTCCGAGTAGGTAAAGGCCAGGGATTTCATGCCAGCCGCGATCGCCTTGTCTACGAGTTCGTCGGCAAGGATCACGGGGCTTGCTTCTACGTCTCTCTCGCCGTAACTTGTACTGATGCGGTGGTTTTGGCAAAAGGGACAGCTAAGGGAACAACCGAAAAAGCCGATGGAGAATGTTTCCGTTCCCGGCATAAAGTGGTAAAGGGGTTTTTTTTCGACCGGATCGATTCCAAAAGATGAGATACGTCCATACAGTGGTATTTCGAGGTGGGCCCCTTTGCGGATGCGCGCCTTGCATCGCCCTGTCCTGCCATCGATTATGCGACAATTATTGGGGCATAACCGACAGGTTAGGATTGAATCGCCTCCGGAAACGGAAGGCGACAGTTCGTAGAACCGTGCCTTACCGGTCATATCCATTGACTATTTCGTTCAGGCGGTCGATGGAAGAGAAATGTTTGGGCGGATCGGCTACTTCGAAAGGGGTGTATTCGATACCGAGACGTCCTTTAGGGATCCAGATGCGTGCCATGGGTATCGCTTTCCCGTCACCGGTAACGATGTTGGGCAGAGCCTCAAAAAAGGCGATATCGGCGATGAGGAATTCAAGAAAATGAGTTGTCTCTCCCGACGGATCAACGATCAGGAGCATCTTTTCCTGATCATAGGGATGGCGTCTGGGTGAACCGCTGAAGATGACCGAGTCTCTTGTTCGCTCTTCCCGAAAATCATAGGAAGCCATCTGAAAAATCGGCTGTGCTTCAAGATATTTACGGATACTCATGTTAATAGTATAGCCGATTTTTCCTCAAAAAAAAAGAAGGGACGAGGAGCCCCTTGGAACCTTTAACTCAGGTGCCTTTTCAGAGCCTCCTGCCGTTCCGCTTCAAATAGCTCATTAAGAGCAATACGGCAGTCATCAGGCAGATCGATGAATTTGAATGATATGGGGCCGCTGTTGTGAATGATCTTTGCGCTGATTTCGAAATAAGCTCCCGAGACATTGAGGGTACACAGATCGATGGTCGTCCCGATCTGAAGATCGAGAAGCGATATGCCGGGTTCCGGCAGGAAAAGAAGCCCTCCGGCCGAAAAGTCCTCGACTCTGCCGGTGATGATACGTAGGCTCTGAGGATGGGTAAACATAAATTCGAGATCGTGTTTCGAAGAGGGAACGTAGCGTCTGTCGTAACGCTTATCATCCCAGACGGCATAGCGGGCCAGAATATCTTCCAGAAGGGCCAAATCCTCAGGATTTGCGAAATCTTCCTTTACGATGGCGTTTACACCGAGGATACCTGCCTTCGTTCCTTCTTCCTCATCGAAATGTTCCCCCCGAAGAAGGATGAAGGGCTTTTCCTCTGCATCGCTTCCCTGTCTGAAAAGCTGAAGGAACGGCTTCCAGTGCCGCGGGTAATCGGCGGCACTGAACAGAACAATCTCGGGTGCTACTTCATCGATGTTGTCCATCGCCTTTAGTGGGTTCGTATAGTGGATAAAGACGAATCCCTGCGGTGCAAGGTGTTCAACTACTTTATGCTTAATTGAATCTTTTTCGATAACGAGCATTGCTTTCATATTATTCTGTTCCCAGGTTCCTTACATAGTAGTCGTGAATCATCCAGAAGCCTTTATCCCGATGCAGGAGATAGGTGTATTTTCGTTTCTCTGAAAAATCGCTGTACTCAAAGGTTTGGACCACCTCGACCGTTGCATCTGTGGGCGTATAGGAGGTGTTGACGATAGAAAAGCTGCTGGGAACGACCAAAATATCGGTATCGACCTGCCGCTGCTGGAGTGCTTCTCTGTATTGATTCACCATCTGAAAACGTTCTTCGTCCGATTTATTACGATATTCCACCCTCAACCGTGGATCCTGAAGCATCAGCTGTTCCACATCAAGGTAGAGGAAAAACTTTGGCCATTCACCCTTTTGCCGGGCTTTGAGCATATAGGTAACCACTTCGTCCGGCGGCAACTTCTCCTTCGTAAGGATTCGTCCTGTTTCGGCATCAAGCTTTTCCTGGTAGGCGGGGACATTTGATAGGTCGGGATGTATTTGAATCGTCAAGGTGTTTGAGGTGATTTTCTGTGCTGCCTCCGAGGTCTGAAGATCGGGATAGAAACTTGCCTGGACCGTATAGACCCCCGGTACATCTATGGTGACGAAATCGGTCAAATCGGCAAGAAAAGAGTATTCTTCTCCGGGAAGAAGGACCATCTCTCGATAGAAAACCCGTTGACTGGAATTCCGCTCTATTTTAAAGTGTTCAGAATGTTCAATGGGAAGGTTTCGCAGATTACGAACATCAAAGTCGATGTTGAATAATCTTTTTTCGGCGGCATGGAAACGAAATGGTTCCGATTCGTTGTTTTTTACGGTAATGTGTACGGTGATTGTGCTTTTAGGTGTATAGACTGTGCGGTCGTATAGCTGTACCATTAATTCCATCCCCCAGCTGTGGCTGAGCGGAATTGCAAGAAGCTGTATGCAGAAAAGGATCTTAAGTTTCGTTGCCATGAATTTCCCCCGTCGCATCATTCCTATTTTCGGTTAAAACGATGATAACATTATTCCTAAATCAATTAAACGATCTTCTAAAAGCCTATCGTGCGAAAAACGAACTCTTCGAGCAGATCCGTTCCGACCGTTTTCCTGTGGTTCTTGAAGGACCGGAGGGGTTTTTTCTTGCATATCTGATCGAATCGTTTTTCCGTGAGCGAAAGAGCACGATTTTGGTGGTGACTCCCACGGAACAAGAGGCTTCACAGCTTGTAGGGGACCTTTCTCTCATTACAGATAAGGCGTACGCCTTTCCCTGGTGGGAAAAGGTTGCCTACAGCGGTAACCACATTCATACGCATGTGGCAGCAGAGCGCCTCCACTACCTTGTGCAGATGCTGAAAGGGGATCATGTCATCCTTGTAGCAAGTTTGCGCGCCTTTCTCACTCCGGTCCCGCCTCCCGAATCGATTAAGCAGACCCTTGTTCCCATTACCATCGGCGGGGCTTTCGATCCCATTTCCCTGCGGGACCGTCTGGTATCCTACGGCTATACGAAGGTTCCCAAGGTTACGGTTAGAGGGGAGTTTGCCCTCCGTGGTGAGGTGCTTGATATCTTTCTCGGCGGAGAAGATGAGCCCGTCCGCATCGTTTTTGAATGGGAGGAGGTAGAGAAGATTACCCGTTTTGATGCGGATACCCAAAAGTCTACGGAAGAGCTGAAGCGTATAACCTTGTATCCTTTTCATGAATTGATCTGGAGCGATGAGCGTATACGCATGCTTGATGCCAATTTGCCCCCAAGCCAACAGAAAAAAGCCTTTCTTGAGGAGTTGACAGCAAAAGGAGGATGCAGGGATGAGGAGAATTTTTTTGCCGCCAGCTTCAATCCACCGGGGACCCTCCTTAATTACCTTGACGATGACGCCATGTTACTGCTTTTCCAGGAGGAGCGGCTGATTTCAGGGGCCCAGACATTGGGCAAGGAGTATCGGGAGCTTTACAGAAAGGCCCGTTCGGAAGGGGTTCCTGCGCCGAAGCCCGAGACTATCCTTCTCGATTATGAAAGCCTCAGCTCCGGCCATGCAAAGAAGCTTGTTATTCCTGCCATCAAGGATGCCCAGGCCGATGGCCGGATGCGTTTTCCTGTCACAGGCCCCCGCAGTTTTTTTGGAAACATGCAATACCTTCGAAGCGAGCTTGAGAATCTTAAGGATTCCGGCTATCGGATCACCATCTTTGCAGAATCGGACAGTCAGGCCGCAAGGGTCCGCCAGCTTGTCGGAGATGAGGAGATATCCATCGTTGCGGCGCCCATTTCATCGGGTTTTTCCCTTCCCGAGCTTAAATTCATGGCAATTCAGGAGAACGAGATCTTCGGAAGAAGAAAGCGTATCCCTGCATCGGTCAAGCGGTCGAAGACTGCGATTATCGATACCTTTGTCGAGCTCAATCCCGGCGATCTCGTGGTCCATGTGAATTATGGAATCGGACGATTCCTCGGTATCGACAGGATCACCGCCGCCGGTACGGAGAGGGATTATATCAAGCTCGAATATGCCGACCAGGAGATGATTTTTATCCCTATCGAGCAGGTAAACCTCGTTCAGCGCTATATCGGTCAGGAAGGGCAGAGCCCCAGACTCGATAAGCTCGGCGGCAAGGGGTGGGAGAGTCGCAAGGCCCGGGTTAGAAAATCCGTGGAGGACCTTGCCGATCGCCTTATCAAACTTTATGCAAAGCGAAAAGAGGCCCGGGGATTTTCTTTCCCCGAGGATACCGATTGGCAGGTGGAGTTTGAGGCTGAGTTTCCCTATCAAGAGACTGTAGATCAGCTTCGCTGCATCGAAGAGGTTAAGGCCGATATGGAGAGCGCCCGTCCCATGGATCGGCTTATCTGCGGAGATGTAGGTTACGGAAAAACCGAGGTTGCCATGAGGGCCGCCTTCAAGGCCGTTGTCGCAGGAAAGCAGGTTGCATTTCTTGCACCGACGACAATCCTTGCTGAGCAGCATTATGAGAACTTTTGCGAACGGTTTAAGCGATATCCTGTCAAGATTGATATGGTAAGCCGTTTTGTTCCCAAGAAAAAGCAACATCAGGTCCTCTCGGCCCTGACCGAGGGCTCCGTGGACCTTCTTATCGGAACACACAGGATCCTTCAGAAGGATGTTCTGTTTAAAAACCTCGGCCTCATCGTCATAGACGAAGAGCAGCGCTTCGGGGTTAAAGATAAGGAGCGGCTTAAGGAGCTGCGAACATCGGTGGACAGTCTTTCTCTTTCCGCCACTCCTATTCCCAGGACCTTGCACATGTCTTTGTTGAAAATTCGTGATATCTCTCTGCTCACCACCGCCCCGAACAACAGGCGTCCCATTGAGACAACTATTCAGGAATTTGACGAAGAGCTTGTAGCAAAGGCCATTAGAAGGGAGATGGAACGTGGCGGTCAGGTCTTTTTCCTTCATAATCGAGTGGAAACCCTCCCTCAGGTGCGAAGATTTCTTGAACGCCTTATCCCTGAGGTCTTTGTCGAGATCGCCCATGGACAGATGTCCAGCAGCCAGCTGGAGGATATCATGCATCGTTTTATCCATGGCTCCTTTCAGGTGTTGCTTGCCACAACAATTATCGAAAACGGGATCGATATTCCCAACGTCAATACCATCATCATAGACAGAGCCGACATGTATGGGATCAGTCAGCTATACCAGCTGAGGGGAAGGGTCGGGCGTTCGGACCGCAGTTCCTACGCCTATCTTTTCTACCCGGAACAGCGCGCCCTCTCCGAGATTGCCATGAAGCGTCTGCAGATCATCAGCGATTATACCGAGCTGGGATCGGGCTTCAAGATTGCCATGAAGGATATGGAAGTCCGTGGCGCCGGTAATCTTCTCGGCCGCCAGCAGCATGGCGAGATTCTTTCGGTCGGCTTCGATATGTATCTTCGTATCCTTGATGAGGCCGTGGCCGAAATGAGCAGAGGCGACGGCGAAGAAATTTCTGTCGAGGTCTATCTTGAGCTCGATTATTCCGGTTATATTCCCGACTCCTACATCACCGATCCCACCGAAAAGATGGAGGTCTACAAAAAGATCGCCGCCATCCAGGTTGATGAAGATCTGCAGATGGTAGTTGCGGAGTTGCATGACCGCTTTGGGCCCATACCTGATGAGGTACTGAGCCTTCTTGCCATCAGTGAGATCAGAATTTTCTGCAAACGTATGTCCATTGTTTCTCTCAAAGAACGGCGCGGACATGTTGAGATAGAGTTCGGAAGGGTTTCGAAGATATCGGCCCAAAAGGTTGTCAGGATGATAGCCGAGAGCAAGGGTGCCGTACGGATCGACCCGAAGCGGCCCAATATCTTACATATGGATACAACAGCAATCGGCCTGAAAGAGAAATCGGAATTTATTAGAGAAAAGCTCCAGGCTTTAGTATAATAATGCCGGGGGAAACATGAAAAAGAAGACCTTTGATCTTATTTGCAGCGTCGGAGAGCTGACCGGCATTTTCCATAAAAAGACGAACATAAATGGTTTACTGCATATTGTGGTAAAGTTGGTTGCCAAACATATGGAGACCGAAGCGTGTTCAATTTTTCTCCTTGACAATACATCGGGGAATCTGGTCCTCCGTGCTTCGGTAGGTCTCAATCCCGATATGATCGGTATCCTTTCCCTTGCTCCGGGAGAAGGTATTACCGGCACGAGCCTCAAGGAATCCCGTGCCATTAATGTTCCCAGGGGCTCAAAGGACCCCCATTTTAAATATATCGAAGGTATTTTTGAAGAGAGCTACGAGAGCTTTCTCGCCGTTCCGATTCTCCATTCCAAGCATCGTCTCGGCGTTATTGTCCTTGAAGATAGTAGACCCGACTATTATACGGAAAGAGATCAGCGAGCCCTTGGAACGATTGCAAGTCAGCTTGCCGCGTTTTTGGAAAACGCAAAACTTCTGCTTGAGCTTCGGAATCAGAAAAACAGAGGCCCGGAAGAGGCAGAGGATGAAAAAAACGATGGCCGGCTTCCCCTGAAGGATTTTTATCGGGGCGAGGCCGCTTCCGGCGGGATTGCCCTGGGGCGGGCCGTGCTGGTCAGCGGCAGCGGGGGAGACCTCCTTTTGAGCGCCGGCCATGAAGAATACCGACAGGGAGAGTCAGCCTTTGAAGAGGCTCTGGAAAAAACAAAACGCCAGCTGGAGCTCTTGCAGCAGCATATGGAAGATGCGCTGTCGGAGGTCGGTTCCCTCATTTTTGGAAGCCATCTTCTCATGCTCAGCGATGAGGATTTTTCCGGTTCAATGCGTAAGAGTATACGGGAGGGAATGGCGCCGCAGCAGGCCGTTGTTAAGGTTGTCAACGAGTATGTACTGCTCTTCATCAACAGTAGAAATCAGAACATCCAGGAAAAGGTTCATGATGTAAAAGACCTCGGCCACCGGCTTCTGAAAAATCTTCTGGTTAATGAGACCGAAGATGGTGATTATTCGGGGCAGATTGTGATTGCTCAGAACCTCCTGCCTTCCGAGCTGGTGAAATTGGGGGTTCAGAATACCGAAGGATTTGTGCTCTTTGGGGCGGGAATGACGAGCCACATCTCGATTCTCTCCCGTTCTCTTGAGGTTCCTGTTATTCTTTTAGGCGATAAAAATTTCTTCCAGTATGTGGAAAATCGACTCCTTATCCTCGATGCCTATCAGGGAACGATCATGGTCGACCCCGCCGAAGAGGTTATTGATCGCTATCTTGAAACCGATCGCCGTGAAACCGACAGACGAAGTGAGGATTATGCGGAACCCTTTGAGCCCATTGCCTTGCCGAACGGTAGGAATGTGGAACTTCTTGCGAATATCAACATTCTCAGTGATGTCCATTCCGCCAAAAGGTCGGGGGCCAGGGGGGTCGGGCTCTATCGAAGTGAGTTTCTCTATCTGATCCGTAACAGTTTCCCTACGGAAGAAGAACAGGTCGTTATTTATGAGAAATTATTGAACCAGATCGATAATGTGGTGTTTCGTACCTTTGATCTGGGAGGCGATAAGATTCTGCGGTCGGCCTCCTCCTCAAATGAGAAAAATCCTTTTATGGGGTTGCGGTCGCTTCGCTACGCAATGAAGAATCGGGACTTGTTCAAGATACAACTGCGGTCGATTCTCCGTGCGGGAAAGGGGAAAACGATTAAGATTCTTTTCCCGCTGGTGGCCGGCCCCGATGATTTTCTTGAGGCCCGGGAGGTGGTATACGAGGCGGCCGGAGCGCTGGAGGCCGAGGGGATCGAGCATAATGCCAATCCCCAGATCGGTGCGATGATCGAGTTGCCTTCCGCAGCTTTGCTTGTTGAAGAGATAGCCGAACATGCCGATTTTCTCTCTGTGGGAACCAACGATCTGGTTCAGTATGTCCTTGGGGTGGATCGAACGAACCAGCAGATCGCCCACCTCTATGATCAGCAACATCCCGCCGTTCTTAGATTGCTGAGGATGGTTGCCGAAGGGGCGGAGCGAAAGAGGTGTCCTATTAGTGTCTGCGGTAACAGTGCTACCGATCCCCAGATGTTGCATTTTTTCATTAAGTCAGGTATCTATTCCTTTAGTGTTGATCCTCGGTCCTTTTCCGACGTGCGCGCCGTGCTTCAGAAAATTGCCGATGAAATGATCGAATAAGAAGCGTGGTATTGTGGAAGAACCGGAAAGAAGAATCAGAAGCTACAGCAGAAGAAGCGGCAGACTCAGCTCTTCGCAGGAGCGGGCTCTTGCCGAGCTATTGCCTCGTTATGGGGGCACCCTTTCAGTAGAAAGGCCGCTGCCCTTGTCGCAATGGTTTCCCGAAGATGGCCGAATCGTTTTGGAGATCGGCTTTGGTATGGGGGAAGCCACCGTCGAGATCGCCGAGAAGTTTCCCAATCATTTCTTCCTTGGTGTGGAGGTCCACAAGCCTGGAATCGGACGCCTTCTGAATGAGATTGATCGGCGAGGGATAAAGAACATCAGGGTCGTTCAAGGAGATGCGGATATTCTGATCCGTACAATGCTCCCAAAGCTTTTCCTTTCGGGGGTCCATATCTTTTTTTCTGATCCATGGCCGAAAAAACGGCACCATAAGCGTCGCTTGATTCAAGCCCCCTTCCTGCGATCGCTGCTGCCCGTACTGAAGCCTGAGGGGTATATCTATATGGTAACGGATTGGGAAGATTATGCGCAGTGGATCCTCGCCGAGTCGGAAAAGGTGCCGGAATTGGAAAATCCATACAAAGGCTATGCGTCTTCTATCCCCTGGAGACCGGAAACTCGTTTCGAAAAAAAGGGTCGCGATAAGATGCACTTGATCCGGGAAATCTGGCTTCAAAAGCGATAGTTTATCTTCTCTTGCATAAAAATCGATTTTATAGCACTATTGTTGCAATAATATTCATTTCTCACCTGGAGGGGTACCACATCTATGGCACATAGCATCGATATGCAAAAACTTTCTGCTATCATATTAAAAAATAATCAGATTGATCCCTCTTTTTTCAGCCGTTACGATGTAAAGCGGGGCCTTCGGAATAACGATGGTACCGGTGTTCTTGTCGGCCTTACTCAGATTGGTGATGTTCATGGATATATAGTCGATGAGAAAGAGAAGGTTCCGGTGGAAGGACGGCTTCGTTACCGCGGGATCGATGTGGCCGACCTTGTGAACGGTTTTCAGAAAGAGCGGCGTTTCGGCTATGAGGAGACTGTCTACCTGCTGCTCTTCGGGCAGCTTCCGAATGAGGCCGAGCTGGAGGAGTTCAAGACGGTTCTCGGCAGCAGACGTTTGTTGCCGGACGGCTTTACCGAGGATATGATTCTCACGGCTCCGAGTTCCAATATCATGAACAAGCTGGCCAGGAGTGTTCTTGCTTCCTATTCCTATGATGATAACGCCGAGGATTCCAGCATTGAAAACGTGCTGCGGCAGGCGGTGGGTCTGATCGCTCGCTTCCCGGTCTTTGTCTCTTATGGATTTCAGGCAAAACAGCACTACCATGCAAATAAGACCCTTTTCATTCACTCTCCCGACCCAAAGCTTGGAACCGCGGAGAATCTTCTCCGGCTGATTCGGTCAGATGCAAAATACACGAAACTTGAGGCGGAACTCCTCGATCTTGCCTTGGTCCTTCATGCCGAGCATGGAGGAGGAAACAACTCCGCCTTTACCATCCATGTCGTTTCTTCAAGCGATACTGACACCTATTCGGCCGTTGCCGCCGCAGTCGGTTCTCTGAAGGGAGCAAAGCATGGCGGGGCAAACATCAAGGTTAGGGAGATGATCGAGGATTTTAAGGCCAATGTCGGCGACTGGAAGGATGAAGAGGAGATAAGCGCCTATATCGAAAAGATCGTTCGAAAAGAGGCATACGATAAGAGCGGTTTGGTCTATGGAATGGGCCATGCGGTGTATACCTACAGCGATCCCCGGGCTGTTCTGCTTAAGGAAAAAGCCCGGATTCTGGCAAAAGAGAAGGGGCTGCTTGAGGAATTCGAATTGTATCAAATGATTGAACGCCTTTCTCCTGCGGTGATTGGCAGGCTGAAGGGAGTGGACAAGGTGATCTGTGCCAATGTCGATTTCTACTCGGGATTTGTCTATGCGATGTTGGGTATTCCGAAAGACCTGTATACCCCTATTTTTGCTGTTGCAAGGATCGCCGGATGGTGTGCACATCGGATCGAGGAGATCATCAACGGCGGAAGAATCATGCGCCCCGCTTATAAGCATATCAGGACCGTACAACGGGAGTATCTTCCCCTACATGAGCGGGCGTAAAAAAACGGCCGGAGGAATCCGACCGTTTCTATATCATTCTTTTTAGGCTATTCTTCTTCGGTGACCATCGCCTTTGATTCGGCTATGACCTGTTCGGCGTTCTTGCCCGTCAGGGTGGCATAGTGGTCGAAGTCGAGTTCGAAACTGCCTGTTCCGCTCGTGATCGAACGAAGATCGATGGCATAGCGCAGCATTTCTGCCTGAGGCACCTCGGCATCGATTTCCACAATCCCTCCTCCAAGATTTTCCTGGCCAAGTACTCGGCCGCGTTTTCCCGAAAGGTCGGAAAGAATATCACCGAGGTATTGCTCATCGGCAAAGACCCGCAGCTTCATGATCGGCTCAAGCAGCATAACCCCCGCTTTTTCAAGGCAGGCCCGAAGGGCTCCCTTGGCCGCCATTTTAAAGGCCATTTCTGAACTATCCACGGGGTGTTCCTTACCGTCGATAATGACCGCGCCGAGATCGACGATGGGGTAGTGGGCCAGGTAGCCTTCTTCCATTCCTTCAATGAGCCCTTTTTCGATTCCGGGCATGTACCCCTTGCTGATCGATCCGCCCTTGATGGCATTTTCGAAGGTAAACTTTTCTCCCCGGGTAAGGGGTTTTATCTCCATTGCCACTTTACCGTACTGACCATGACCACCGGTTTGCTTTTTATGTGTGTATTCTGCGCTTGCCGGCTTGGTAATAGTTTCCCGGTAAGCAACTTTAGGAGTTTTTGTTTCGACCTCTATCTTTTGTTTGTTGCGGATTTTATCCAGGATGATCGTGATATGCAGCTCTCCCATCCCGCTGATAACACTTTCTTTTGTCTCTTTATTGAAGGAAACATCAAAGGTGGGATCTTCTTCACTTGCCCTGTGTAAAAACTCGTTGAGCTTGTCTTCTGCCTTTTTGCTGGCAGCATTTACGGTGAGCGCGAACACCGGCTGGGGAAGGGCAAGTTTATGGTAGGTTAGAATCTCATTACTGCTGCAGAGGGTATCGTTGGTCCTGACACCGTCGAGTTTCGTTATGATGCCGATATCTCCGGCGGTAAGTTCCGGAACCTCGATGAGCTTTTTCCCTATCGCCCGGTAGACCTTTGATCCTTTTTCCTTACGCTTTTCCCTCGGATTATATAGCTCACTATCGGAATTAAGCTCCCCCGTGACAACTTTGACGTAGCTGAGCTTACCGCTGAACTGGTCGATCGTCGTTTTGAAGACCATGCAACTCATCGGCTTTTCTTTATTGATTTCTACCTCGACCTCTTTCCCGTCGGCATCGTCGGCCTTTTCGTTGACATGCTCGGGGCTGGGTGCGTTATTTGCAATAAAATTAAGGAGGCTTGCTATACCATTGTTATGTACGGCACTGCCGCATAAGACCGGTACAATTTTATTGTCGCGAAGTCCTTCGCGAAGTCCCAGACGAATCTCATCTTCGGTCAGGGTACCTTCGGCAAAGTATTTTTCCATCAGATCATCGTCGCCTTCGGCTGCCGATTCGATCATCTGAAGCCGATATTCCTCGACCATAGCGTTCATATCGGCGGGAATATCGATTGGCTCATCCTTTTCTGCCGCTTCATGGATGAGATAGGCCTTATTTTCGATAAGGTTCACAATTCCCTTGAAATCCGTTCCGTCACCAATAGGGATGGTCACGGGAACGAAGGTTTTCTCAAACTTTTCTTTTAAATCGTCGAAGCTCTTTTGAAAACTGGAATGTTCCTTATCAAGTTCGTTGATGAAGACTATCCTCGGCATATTTCTACCGTTTAGCCTCCGCCACAGCTTTATTGTTTCAATTTGTACCCCGGATCTACCCGATACCACCATAACTGCCGATTCGGTCGCTCGAAACGCACAAACCACCTCTCCTATAAAATCGGCAGTTCCGGGAGTATCCAGCAAGTTGATCTGATGGCCTTTCCACTCGAGCGATGCAAGGGACGTATGGATGGACATTCCCCGCTCCTGTTCTTCATCGGTAAAATCACTTACCGATTTTCCCGAATCGACACCTTCGGCTTTCGGAATGACACCACCGTTATAGAGAATCTGTTCTAATAAGGTGGTTTTTCCGGTGCCGTTGTGACCCACGATCGCTAAATTCCTGATGTCGGCAGAGGTAAAACTCATAACAGTCTCCTTTTTGCTTTCTGTTTGATTTACTATACGAGGTGAATTTTCTGTTGTCAACAAAAAGCTCATAGAGCTCTAATGATTGAAAAGGGTTATGGGAGGAGAAAATAAAAGGAAATTACCAAAATGATGGGCATGGTAAGCACCGAGGCAGGGTAGGTAATGATCTCTCCTCCGGCAATGTAGGCAACCTGCTGCTCTGTTCCGTACTTTTTCGTGGCGATCATCAGATTTGTTGAAGGAGGAACCGCCGTCTGCAAGATGAGGGCCAGCTTCATGGGAGCCAAAAGGGGTTTCGGAATCCAGGCCGGATGCAGATGGAAGAGGATGATTAACATGAGGAACGGATAGAGTAAGAGTTTTACAATAACAAAAAAAAGGTAATCCTTGCGGAATTTAAAAGAGCCCTTTGGAATAAGAGCGAGGATCCCCCCCAGGGCGACAAGAATGAGATCCATACTAAGCTTTGCTGGAAGCGTGAGCACGTTATGGGCAAAATCGTACAGAGGTTTATCGAGTCCGAAGACAGAAAGAGAAAAGCCGATGAGAATTCCGACCAGCGGTCCGCTTACTTTGAAGGTGAAGGCCGCTCTGTCGGAATTGAGGAGGGAAATGGTGAGCGTCCAGAAAAGGGTGTTGAATCCGAAGATCCAGAAAAACATGAAAATCATCAGTTCAGGAGGTGCAAAGGATTCCATAATAGGAAGTGCCACATAGCCTGCATTTTGAAATGCAAAGAGAAGGACAAAATCTCGACGATGCGCTCTTTCGGAAACGGCCAAAGGGGAGAGCAGGCGGCCCAGCCACATCTGGAAAAGCAGCAAAAGAATGCTGCAAACAAAGAAGCCGACCATAAAGGGGTAACCCGACCCCTCGGCGCTGGACCATCCGACGATGAAGTTACGAACGAAATAGATGGGAAGTAAAACATTCATGGTAAGCCAAAGTACGGACTGCAAATGCTTGTCCTTCAGGGGGGTGAATCTGAAGAGTAAAAAACCGCCGACTACGAACAGCACAAGACGTGCAAGAGCGGCGAAGAGAATAGTGTACATGTGTGGAATCTCCTAGATCCCGCCTTCCTTTGGCTGAAAATGACTGAATTCCATTGCGAAGGTTCCGCGTCCCTGGGTGACGGAGCGAAGATTGGTGGAGTAGCCAAACATCTTTATCATGGGAACCTCGGCGCGGATATGTTCGATTGACTGCTTACTTTCAAGACTCTCAATCATACCACCTCTGCTGGTTATCTGACTCATGACCTCTCCAACGAACTCCTTGGGGCACATGACATCAACCTTCATAACCGGTTCAAGGAGGATCGGGTCGGCGTCACGGCATGCAGCATCGAAGCCGAGAGAGCCTACAGCCTCGTATGCGGCGGCCGTTGCAGTCATTTCATCAAACTCGACAGACAAGAGCGTGACTTTAACATCGAAAACGGGATAGCCGTACATGATACCGCCACCGAAGGCGTTCATTACTCCCCGCTGGACAGCATCACGAAATTCACGTGGGAATTCCTTTTCGTCAACAAGACATTCAAAGACGTTTCCCGCCCCCTGCTTAACAGGTTGGACCTTAAGTGTGATGACTGCATTTGTTTCCTTGCCCGAAACAACCTTATGGAAATGTTCCGTATGAATATGCTCTTTGGAAATTGACTCACGATAGGTAACCTGCGGATTTCCAATGCGCGCATCAACATTAAAGTCCTTTATGACCCGAGTCACCAACACATCAAGGTGAAGTTCACCCATCCCGGATATGAGAAGCTGTCCCGTATCCACATTCTCCCGCACCGTAAAGGTCGGATCTTCTCGATGCAGCTGATCGAGCACCTTATGAAGCTTTTCCTGGTCACTCGCCGTTTTCGGTTCGATGGCGACCGAGATGACCGGCTCGGGGAACTGCATCGGCTCAAGAGAAACCTGGTATCCTTCAGAACCAATGGTATCTCCCGTTTGGGCAAGTTTGAACCCTACGATGACCGCAATATCCCCTGCACTTATCGAATCCATCGCTTCACTTCGATTCGAGTGCATTCTCAAGATACGATTAATTCGTTCCCGTTTTCGTTTTGTGATGTTATACACGGTCTGCCCCTTTTTCAGGGTTCCGCTGTACATTCTGACAAAGCTGAGAGCTCCCATTTCGCGATCGAATTGAATCTTAAAGACCAAACCCAGGGGCTGCTGTTGCTCGTCGATCGCAACGGTCACCATTTTATCGTGTTTCAGATGGAGCCCTTCGATAGGAGGCGCTTCCCAGGGAGAGGGCAGATAATCAACGACGCCGTCGAGAAGGGGCTGAACACCCACATTCTTTAGTGACGCACCGACGAAAATGGGAATGATCTCTCTGGAGATAGTTCCCTTCCTAATGGCCGCTTTGATCATTTCTTTGGGAACATCTTCACCCTCGAGATAGCGCTCTGTTATTTCATCGGAAAAAGCGGAGAGCTGATCAATCAGGTGTTCCCTCCACTGTGCACAGAGTTCCTTGTGCTCCTCCGAGAGTGGACTATGGTGCATTTCACTTCCGTAGTTCGTCGGCTCGAAGCTTATTTCCTGCTCTTCAATGAGATCGATGATACCGGTGAAATCGGATTCCTTACCGATAGGAAGATAGAGAGGGACAGGGTTTGCCTTTAATTTTTCTTTAATCTCTTCAATGACACCGAAAAAGTCGGCTCCGAGGCGATCCATTTTATTGATATAAGCGATTCTTGGGATTTTATAATGATCGGCCTGGTGCCAGACCGTTTCGGACTGAGGTTCCACCCCCCCTACTGCACAGAAGATGGCAATGGCAGAATCGAGAACACGTAAAGAGCGTTCGACTTCGGCTGTGAAGTCGACATGTCCCGGTGTATCAATGATGTTGATCTGGGTTTCTTTCCAGAAACACGTGGTTGCCGCGGACGTGATGGTGATTCCGCGGTCCTGCTCCTGTTCCATCCAGTCCATGATGGCTTCGCCGTCGTCGACCTCGCCGATCTTGTGGCTTTTCCCGGTATAAAACAAGATCCTTTCGGTGGTTGTTGTCTTTCCCGCATCGATATGTGCCATGATGCCGATATTGCGCATTTGCCTTGTTTCCATACGTCTCCATCCTATTCGATGGACAATAATACCATAAAACGGGAATCGGATTCAATGAGACTTATTCTTCTAAAAGGGCCTGATAACGCTCTATCTTTTCTTCAAGTTGCTCGACGCTGAAATAGCGGGCCTCTCTGATCGTTTCTTTACCCTGGGCATAAAAAAGGACGGCGGGGATGGAAAAGACGGAAAGCTGGGCCGAAATTTTCTGTTGAGTCGAGATATCTATGATACAGGATTCGATTGAGGGATGTGCTGCCAGTAATCCTTCGATTTTAGGTCGTATGGAGGTGCAAACGCCACAACCGGGGGCGGTAAAATAGGCGAGGAAAAGGGGGGAGGTTTCGACTCGCTTCGAATACTCCGTGAGTGTCGTAACTGATTCAAGCATCTGCATCTCCATCTTTGAATGTACTGTAATATATAAAAATATATATACTATGGCAAATTTACTTTTTTATTTGATCTGGTGGGAAAGCTTGCGATGGCCTCCGGAACCATTATACTAGATTCTTGTGGTATGTAATGGATATGAAATGCCTGTTTGAATGGATTGAAAAACGGCAGCATGCAATAAAGATTTGGATGGTTCCGATCTTGGCAATGCTTGTTGCATCGGTGTATTTACTCGTCTATGTTACCGGTGGAATAAAATTCGTGTATTCACACTCTATGTACCTACCTATACTGATTGCCGGTTTCGTTTTCGGAATCAAAGGGGGGATTGTAACGGCTCTTGTCGGAGGGCTTGCTCTCGGTCCCTTTATGCCGATTGAGGTGGCGACAGGGGAACAGCAGCTGGCGATAAACTGGCTTTATCGAAGTGGATTCTTCCTCTTGTTTGGGATTCTTAGCGGCTTGGCCGCTGATAGTGCAACGTCCTATATCAAGCATCTCCGATGGCTTTCTCTGCATGATTGTTCAACGAAATTACCTAATCGCAAGGCATTGCTCGATCGACTGGAACCCAATGCTCTGCTTATCGTTATCTCATTGGAAAATGTCATGGAACTGAAATCTACCCTGGGTTTTTCGGTTATCGATGAGGCGGTACGGCAGTTGGCGTCTCGTTTTTCGAAAATGGACATGGGGAAAGAACTCTTTCGAATTGAGACGAGGCAGCTTGCAATTCTTCTGTTTCCAGGGGACATGGAGGATAAAGATGCGGCACTGCGAACCCTGATCTCTGCCTCACGGGAACCTATACTATATAATGGGATTTCCATTCATGTTGATTCCCGGATGGGGATTACCGAAATAGGTGAAAATGTGTTTGAACCACCGGAGCGCTACCTCCAGGAGGCTGAGGCCGCTTTGACCATTGCGGAAGAGAAGTTGCAAGATAGCGTCCCATACAGCCCGGAGATTATGGCAGCCACGACGGAAAATCTTGTCACCCTTGGAGAACTGAAGAAGGCAATTGAGCATTGTGAGCTTTCTTTACATTATCAACCGAAGGTTCGTATTGCCGACGGAATGGTCTGTGGTGCCGAGGCCTTGATGCGATGGACGCATCCCACACGCGGGAATATTCCTCCTGGCATGTTTATCCCCCGTGCAGAGCAAAGCACATTAATTCAAATGATTACGGAATTTGCTCTGAAGCAGACGATGGAACAGATCGTCGTATGGGAGCGCTGTGGCATTCAGATTCCGATAGCGGTAAACATATCGACCAGGAACCTCCTTCAGCCCGATTTTAGCGACTTTATTGCGAAGCTTATCGATCAATACGGTATACGTGCCGAATTGCTGGAACTGGAGGTAACGGAAGGATCATTAATGGTGGATATGGAGCAGACGGTTGCCGAGATGATGAAACTTGCCGGTTTGAAGATCATCATGTCTGTTGATGACTTCGGAACCGGCTATTCATCGTTACAATACTTGCATAAACTTCCCATCTCTTTCATAAAAATCGATCAATCTTTTGTTATGCGTTCCCCGGCTGACAAGGGAGCCGCTGTTATCCTTGAAGTGGCGGTTGATCTGGCCCATAAAATGGGGATAAAAGCAATTGCAGAAGGAGTGGAGGATGAAAAGGTTTATGCATTTCTTCATTCAATAGGCTGCGATATGGCTCAGGGATATGCCATTACGCAGCCCTTGGCGCCTGATGCGTTCAGAAGCTGGTATGAGAGATGTAACGGAGTCTATATGTGCTCGGAATCCTAAGCCTGAGTAGACTCCGTTTCCGTAATCGTAAGAGCGTATGTTCCTGTATAGGCGTTGAGCAGAAAGAGGGGATGAATGATAAAATAGATACTATTTCCTATTGCAACAACGAATTGCGGTCGCTTTTTTCTGCTGTCGACCGATGTAAAATAGGCATGTTCTTTGTCAGCTTTATAAGCGGATATCTCTATGGCTCCATTAAAACAGGCATCCGAACTTGACTGCCAGCTGTCTTCCCAGAAAATCCTATATGAAGATCCCTTTCTTACACATACGGAGAATAACTGAGGTTCAATGGTCGTAAATTCTCCGTTGTATCTTCCTAATGAAAGCTGATGGGGGGCCTTGTCGAAGATATATCCACCTGGTTCATGACCAAGCCGGTATAAATACTTCCTGCTGTCTCCGCTTTCAAGTTCTATGGTAAAGGAATCGATAAACGCCACCGTATAGAGTGTGTCATGCAGCAGCAGCCCCTTATCGCCAAAGGTCCAGCGACCTGTTGCATATTGCTTTTTAATTAGATAATCATTGTATAGATTGAAGATTCCACAACTTTGAAATTCCATAACGATACTTTCTGGAACTGCATAATAATCTGAAGTCCAGTATCCTAATAAAGAACTTTTTTCCCCGTCGAAGCTGTGGTTCAGAATCCTCTTCATAGTGCCATCCTTATCGCTACAATGTATCAAAGTGTTGGTATTTTGTGAACAATAAAAGTATACATAATAAATATAGCGGTGATATGAGAACGCGGCACCGCTAACCCGAACAGGAGCCTTGCCTGTTGACGAAAGCCCGACACGAAAATTTCTCATGCTGATTTCCGGTGTCGGGTTTTGACCATGCCTTGGTAATCTGTTTTTTTGCTCAGAAGTCATTTTCATGGTAGGATAGAGAAAGAGTAAATAAAAATGGAATTAAAAAGCATCTATGAACGAATTGATAAAAACATAAAAAACAGCACTTTTTTATTAAGCGATACAACAACGACAGCGACAAACGATATTTCAACGCTTTTGAAAGAGGCTTTTCAGCTAACGTCTCTAACAATGGAGAATGTAGTTTCGAGCTTTACTGATAAAATACAGCTGAAAGGCAATACTGTAATAGACAGCCAAAGCCTGGTAACCTTTGTAGTTATTTTTGAAAACGACAAAGATCAGAGTATACTATGTTCTTTTACAGCCATCATGCCGAGAACCTGGAACATGCCTTTGGATGAGGAAGGTATGTTCTCTTTGCTGAATGTTGAAAAATCTTTTCAAAAGCACACGGGAAAAGCCGATATCAGCGGCAATGCCTCCGGATGCCTTCAGCTTCCTGGAATACAGTTCCAGGCAACCGGTAGGTACGATTATGAAACACACAAATGGCTCTATTCATTTACAGGAGCAGCATACACATTACGTTCACTAATACAGGGCCTTGATCATTATGCTCATCTCGGCATCCCTGCGGAAATACTTCCTGATACGGCGCTAAAAAATCTTGCTTTTACCTATGAGGAAAGAGGAAAGGACTTATGGGATAATCTTACACTGGAGGTGACTACCGGATACAAGTTTTCCATCACCGAAAACCTGGCTATCGAATCCTTTGGCATTGCCATGCATAAGCGAAATATGAGCTATTCCTATGCAATTAAGGGTGAGCTTGTCATTGGAACGACAAGAGTACCTTTGTATATGCAGGCAATGGAGGATCAGTTCAATTTCGGAGTTGATGTCGGCGATGAAGGCTGTCCCTTACCATCGCTATCTGATGTTGCAAGCATATTCGGAATGAGTCGCCACATGTCGGTTTTCCCGAAAGAAATTGCCAATGGCAAGAATCTGATTCTACGCTTATTGACTATTGGCACATCGTGTAACCTGAAACAGATCCGTCAATTTTTTGTGACTGTCTCTGTAGATACTGATTGGGATTTTTTTGGCCTTCGGAACCTATGCTTGAAAGAAATCGAATTAGGATTCTACAGGCAGACCATATCAGAAAAGGCTGTGAATGGATTTACCATTATCGGAACAATCTGTATTTCGGATATATCTGTGCAGCTGGGAGGGAATTATACTTTTGAAAAAGGATGGACGTTTACCGGAATACTGTTGCCACATGAAGAAATCCATCTGGATGAAATATGGATTAGTTTTACCGACATGCTTGACTTTTCGGGCGTCTCCTCATTGCCGATCCCCAAAATTTCTCTTTATGATATTCAAATAGAATTTAATGTGCCGGATAAAGCGTTCTCAGCAAAGGCAAAGAGTAGAATAACTTCCAAAGATTCTGCTTCCATTTTAGAAAAACTTTTTGAAATTAATGCGGAAATCCGGATGCAATCCACACTCAAGGAGCAGAAAAGGACGTGCTCAGGGCAGTTTAGCGGGGAACTGTATATTGGAGATAGCAAATTTACGGTCGCGTATGATTTTGATACTGTAAGTCCGGGAAATACCGTGGCGGTCAAGTGGAAGCCGGTTTCGGAAAAAGAAACGCTATCCCTTGTTAAAATTGTAAAGCATTTTGGCGTGCAGGATATACCGCAGGTGGTTTCAGATCTTGATTTTGCCATTTCAGGCGTCGAAATGAGGTATGATCTTGATGCAAAGGAACTTGCGATTCAAGTTACATCCGATAAATTTGACAAAATCCGGCTTACTGTTAGCGATGAAGATTATGAAATAGACATACAGTTGAAAAATGCACTAAGTCTATCAAGGCTTCCCCTTGTCGGAACATATCTGCATGTGCTTGACAAGGTCGCCATTGAGAATTTGGAGCTCTTTGCATCATCAAAGGATAATCAGGCAAAGGAAACCCTGTCAGGAGCCGCCTTTCTGGGCAGCCTGTGCGAAAAGGCCTTTGTTCTTCAGATATACCACAACAAAGCCAAACAGGAACAGATGCTGCAAGAGCCATCCGGAGCAAGTTTAACCAAATGGTTTGCGATGGATAAATCCTTTGGAATCTTTGAACTGTATCGTCTTGGCATCGGATATATTGACGGGAGTATCACCTTTCTTTTAGACGCATCCCTGACGTCGAAGCCTATTGGATTGTCACTGCTTGGAATAGGATTAGGTATTAACCTCTCTTCCCCCGGAGATGTCTCTTTTCATCTGTCAGGAATCAAGATTAGCTATGACAGCGGTACCTTGGCAATCAGCGGATCTTTCCTGAAATCTACATTACATGATGCGGAAAGTTATGACGGCACTCTTCTCGTTAAAACAGGAGATTTTGCATTATTTGCGGTAGGAACCTATAGC
Source organism: Sediminispirochaeta bajacaliforniensis DSM 16054 (assembly GCF_000378205.1). NCBI lineage: Bacteria > Pseudomonadati > Spirochaetota > Spirochaetia > Spirochaetales > Spirochaetaceae > Sediminispirochaeta > Sediminispirochaeta bajacaliforniensis. The sequence continues at coordinate 60,655 of NZ_KB899419.1, forward strand.
AAAAACGCGTTTATTGTATCCGCTTTGATAAACAAAAATTTCGGAGGTCCGCCTGTTTTCTTTGTAACTGGTATAGCCGCAAGTTTTGCTTACAATATGGATGTAAACATTCCGGTAATTGACAGCATATCCAAATTTCCGCTGGTCAGCGCCGCCATGGGGAACCTGAAGAAAGAAGAGATGCTGGAAAAGCTGAAGGATTATTTGCGGATTGAAAACGGGCAGACGTTTCTTGCGGCGGGAATTACATTTACCTCTTTTGAGATGATTGAATCCTTCGCTCTGCTTACCTTTACGTTCGGAAATCACACACAAGTCAACCTGCTTGGGCTGTCACAGATGAGCATACCACCTCATATGAAGCGTGATAATGACCCGCTTGCTTACGCGCAGTTGGTACTGAAGGCCTCATTCGATCCCAAAGCCGGACTGTTCTCCGTAATGGCGAAACTGACTTCTGAATCATACATCCTGTCGAAAAAATGTAAACTGACAGGAGGTTTTGCCTTTTATACCTGGTTCTTGAGAGAACATGCCGGGGATTTTGTTGTTACTTTGGGCGGCTATCATCCGCTTTATAAAAGGCCAGCACATTATCCTGATGTTCCAAGGGTCGGGTTTACATGGGATGTGACATCACATGTAAACCTGAGCGGCGATATGTATTTTGCCCTGACGCCCTCTGTTTTAATGGCAGGAGGACGTTTCTGTGCTCTTTATAAAAAAGGATGCGTCAGGGCATGGTTTACCGTGGAAGCAGATTTTTATATAGCATGGAAGCCCTTTTTTTATGAAGCAAAAATATTTGCCTGCTTCGGGGTTGCGGTAAAAGTTCATATTCTCTTTGTTCATAAAACAATAAAAGTGGAACTCTCGGCAGGGCTTCAGATTTGGGGACCGGAGTTTAGCGGTAAGGCACATATATCTCTTTATATCATTTCATTTACAATAGGATTCGGAGCAGGCGCATCGAAGGAGCCCCCGCCTCTTGCCTGGACAGAATTCCGCCACTCCTTTCTTCCCCAAAAGAAGTCTGGCCGTGTGGCTGAGCAGCAGCCGGAAGTGGCTTTCTCTGAAGACGACCGGGCGCTGCCCTTGTCCCTTTCGCTAAGCAATGGCCAGCGCGGTGAGGAGCAGAGCGGATCGGAAATGGTTCCGATAGTCTCGTCAACAGGAATGGAACTTTTGATTAAGTCGGCAGTTCCTGTTACGGCAATTGAGCTTGATGATACGGCTGTTCCTTTGAACAAGGAAATGCCGGAAGCAGGCGTTTTGCCGATGGGTGAAGGAAAAAGGCTTCTGTCAACATTATCCGTAACATGTAAACATGCCGCGGGTCAGTCCCGAGAATGGGTGGTCGAGCCTGTTTATGATAATCTTCCGAATGCTGTCTGGGGCATGACAAAGAAAGGGGATGCACTCCTTAAAAATGTAGCTGTGGGGCTTCGTCTTTATCCGAAGGAACATCAGACAAGCATATTCCCCAAAACGGGCTTTATCGATCTAAACCGGTTATCCGTATATTCGTGCATTGAAAGGACATTTACCTTCAACCCCACATGGCAACTGCCACCTTACAGCCAGGAAGATGCCATTGAAGAATTTTCCGGGACAGTCATGAAGGATGAGATAAAACATAAAAGGCATGGATGGATTGAAGGCCTCAATGCGGCCGGTTTTGATTTCGATTTTACGGTTGATCTGTCAAAAATGGCGGAAGAAGCGGATAACATATTTTCCGAGGAAATGATACTGGGGGTATTGCTGTGAGTGACAAAAACGAATGCTTTAAAATGATGAAGGCATATCTTCCACCCCTGAAAAACGGAGAGTATACCGTTGAGGCTATACAGAATGTGACAGCTCCAGAATCTGACTCCTATCATGCGCAAATGGATTTTTGTGTAAAAGGAGCCCATTTTTCCGTTCCCGAGGAAGAAATACATTCCCTTTATCCTCATGTAAACGCATGCGGAAACTATGGAACTTCAATGGCGCATATAACATTCAAAAATAAAAGCTATCCCTGGGAGATGTCGGAACGGCCATGGTTCGCGCTCATCTGCCTTTCAGATGACGAGTTCGAATCAGAGCAGGAAATTGCCATCAAGGATTTGTTCAACTGTCCCAACGATACATTTTATCCGCTTAAAAGCATGCCGGCTTGTACGGAAAAACCGGAAGACGGCTGCACGATTCTGGATTTGCCCGCTGATCTCTATGAGGCTGTTATGCCCAGAGAAAGTGAAGCAGAACTTCTTGCCCATGTAAAAATAGTTGATCTCTATGATACGTCAGATGACCTTGTATCTCATGACGGATATTTTTCAGTGATTGTTTCCAATCGTTTCATTCCGTCAGGAAAAGAGGATTTCAAAAAAAACACCATGCATCTTGTTTCACTGGAAGGCTATGACGGATATCTTCCGGAAGGGGCAAGGTATTCAGCGCTAAAGCCCTATGCAAAGATACGCCTTGTGTCATTGTACAGCTGGAGTGTTTTTTCCACGGAAAAGGGGGATGCGGATTTTTGCAATATCATTACCAGTATCCAGAGTGGACCGCTTGCCCTGTCTGCGACCGAACTCCTGAAGCGTGGAAAGATTCCTCTTTATCATGTAACAAGAACAGGTGAGAAGACGGTTTCCTTATATCGCGGGCCGCTGATCCCGTATCCGGCAAAAAAGACGGAACAAATAACAAAACAAACAGCGGACGGCTGGATTATCTATGATCCGGAACACGGTATTATGGATTTGTCGTATGCCGCAGCCTGGCAATTAGGCCGTCTTTTGATTCTGAAAAACAAGGCTATGGCGGCCGCGCTTCTTGCATGGAAAAAGCAGGGTATGCGGCAATTCCATATAGAGGCAAACAAGATAGTCTTTCAAAATAAAATGCGTCTCGGTTTGAAGGCGGAACAGGGTGATATTGTTGATTATTGCGCGCACAAGCTTTTCAAACAGTTGCTGGAAGATGAACTGGTTGCGCCGTTGTCAACAGCCAGCGGATCGCCCAAAACTGATGTAAGAGAGAGTAAAGAAGGAAAGTAAACATGAAAAGCTGGAGATCTGAAAAATCAGCGTTCAAAATTTCTGAAGTCACTGATACTACCTCTCTGCCAATTCCTGAGCAGCTTAGTAACTGGCTGGGAGAGCTTATTTTACTTGGAGAAGTCCCGCTGGCCTATCTGGTCTCAGACGAGAGAGAGCTGCCGATGGAATCTATACGTTTTTTTGTTGTTGATCCACTGTGGACACAGGCGCTGGTTGAGGGAGCGACCAGTATCGGCATCTCGACAAAGGATGAGGCCCTTTACTCCGCTAAAAATCTGCCACGTCAGTATATGAATGCAAAAAAAAGTATCCGTATACCACGGTTTTCAAAGATGCACCCGAATCATAGACGTAAAAATGTACCGCTGACGGCAGACAGTAATTCGGTGCTGTCCGGATTTTTTATGCGATCTGATCTGGTTTCAAACTGGAAAGGAATTGAGGTAAAGGGATTTTATGAAGATGCGCCAAGGGACATTCTTCGGATGGAAAAACTTTCGGACAAGCTGCTTATCTGCATTTTTGAAGGAGAAATTGATGTGGTAAAAATGTATGAACCAAAAGAGGCCCTGCATTTTGGCACCAGGGGCCTGGACCGAAAAATGGATATACGAAGAGTTGACGAAGGACATGAAGGTGAACCTTTATACCAGGCCGGGACAAAGAAAAAAGTAAGCCTAACCGTACCAACGGAGAGCAACGGAAGAGTCAGAATATCGGAACTAAGGAAATCTTTGGCAAAGGCTCTTGATATAGACGCAAACACTATCGAATCTCCCCAGCTGGCTTTGGAAATGCTTTCAGTAGCCGGAGAATGTGAATTTAAATATGGAGGGAATTCCAATAACTATAAACTTTGAAAGTTGTGGTTATAAAACATAAGGAAAATGAAATGAGTATTCTGTTTGTCCCCATGGCAATAGAGGCTTATATGACAAATAACGAAAACAGCAAGCAAAAAGAGATAGCTTCCATTGCACCGGATTATACAAAACTGAAAAATAAAACTCAGCTGGGCGGAAAACTGGAGCCCAGGGCATTTGAGACTTCCGTTCCGCTGGAAGCCGGCGTTCATTTGCATTTTATTCTTCCCGATGCTTTGACTCATGCCGTTACTCTGGAAGAGGGAAGTTTGAAGTATCCGCGTGTACCCAACCGCTGGCTGGTTACAAGGCTTTTCACAGGCAGTAAGATACAAAGTAAAAGCTGGATAGTTGAAAGCGACTATCTGGGGCTTGATAATAAAAACAGTGTAACAGTTCCTTTCTTATCGGATAAGGATTTTCCCTATCGATTCATTGGCCGCTCTTACCCCACAGAGGAATCGCCCGCAGCAGGAGACACGTATCTTGAAGAACTGACGGCCATCGGGCCTGGAGATTCAAGTTTTGCAGCATACTATCCGAGTTGCCGCACTGTTTTCGGCTTTCATGACAAGCTGGAAGACGTTGCTTCCGGTGACCTGACCTATTTTGTAATGGGATATTATGCGGATGAAAAAAATGACCCTTTATATCACCTCAGCGAGGGGGAATACAATCAATATGTGACGGAGAATTGCTGGTCCGTGTCAGGACCTCAGGCTGAGAAGATGATCTGTCATGGCATGGTCCACACAGTGCCGTGGCGGGGAGTAAAGGCTGAGTATCCTTCGAACACACCGACAGGTGAAATTAATATAGCGATAGGAAATACTTCCGTTGAGGCATTGTCCTCCCTGATAGCAAACCAGTTGTGCGATGAGAAAAAGGATGTTCTGGAGCGTTTTTTGACAATGATGCAATATGACTTGTTACATTATTCTGAAGGCATTGATGCTGTGGCAGAGGTTGAAAACCACATTCATGCCAAAGAATTTGAGCCGGAAGAAGGGGGATCCCTATGGCATATTCGCCTGAAGGGCACGGATAATGATGAATCTGGGCCGAAAGTGAGAATCCCAAAGGGTACAGGCACACAACTTACCCTGCTTAACAAGGCCCAGGCCGATTATGACGGTCTTTGTTATGCGCTCCAATCAGAAAGACAGCGCTTGTTCAGCAGCTGGCAGCGATATGTAAGAAGGATTGAAGAGCCTCCGGCTCCATGGGAAAAAACAACGCCCTCAAAAGAAGACATTGAAAAAGAAATCAGGCGTTTATGCGATACCATTGACAAGCTAAAAAGCAATATTGAGGACGCTGAGCATGATGTAAAAAAAGCTGAAAAGGCACTTGAAGACATTATTGCACCGGTAAAGGACAGAATAATTCTGGAAAAAGCGGTTAGGGAGCCGTTTTATCATGCAAAGCCTCCTGTCTTATTATTCGGTGGCGCCGGTATCAGCCGTCAGTATGCCTATGGTGAAGACGGACGCTTTGCAAAAGACGGCACGCTCTTGTGCAGAACATCTTTGATTGAGGGCCTGGACGGAACGGACCTGTGTCTGGAGGAAAAGGATATTTTATCGTATTGCGATATATCAGAAAATTTACCCCCGGAATATAAGGACCTCTTTTGCGAAGTCGTCTGCCTAAGTCCTGATCTATTGGCCGAGATTGAGAAAAAAAAAGGCGTACAAGAGTTGAACGCCAGGGGGCTGGCGCCTTCACCCATTGGATATGCCCCATGGCGGCAGCCCTGGATTTCACTGTTTATGGAATGGAGTATGATATGGTCGCCTACAAGAACCTCAATCCAGCCTGAGAACTCTTTTAATGGGTGGCAGTTTTCCGATATGGACTATGAATATTCAGGTAATCCTCCGACACCGGAAACTAGCTATACCGGACGAACGATCCTGACTCCTCATTCGACTTTGCTCCTTGAGTACGTGTTTAAAAAGAATATAGAGCGTTATAAATCAGATGAACAACTGTACAAAAAGCTGAAAGAAACAGTCGAAAAGACCAAAGATCTGGCGATTTTGTCACAACAATTAAGCGGATTATGGACACAGTTCCTCTCTCTGGAGGAAACCTTACAGCTGCCTATTATTGAAAAAGATGATGACGCTGACGTTACCAGAGAGATTATTCCCAGGATGGAAGATGCATTGCCTATGACGCTTGCCTTCGATATTCCATTCTATCCGATAAGGGCTGGGTTTTTACGGGTAAATAATGTGAATATTGTCAATTCTTTCGGTATTCGCCAGCGTGTCGCCTCAACCCTCAAAAAAACCTTCTTCTCCGAAGAATTGCTTCATGATATTGAAGGTAAGGGGATGTTTCCTCCCCGTTTTATCCAGGGGGCCAGGCTCAATTTTGACTGGATTAGCAGTGATGATCCTGATATTGTCAGCTGTATCGATCCTTCAACCTCGCCGGTATGTTGCTTTCTATATCCTGATTTTCTGAATCATGCCCTGTCGGTATATGAATCGAACGGTCTGTTTAAGGGAAGATTAAAACTGGTATACCGCGAATCACTTCCAGAGGTTCGCTGGGGCAGCGCTCCGGGAGAAGCGTCCGATTTTGAAAGTGTATCGTTTCAATGTGAACACACGAGAAAGTTTTTAAAGGCGCTGCTTCAGTATAACGACAACAAAGACCCTGCCTTTTACGGGTTCATGTATGTTATTGAAAAGAAGATGGCGGCAATCTGTACATACAGTGATTGCCAGGATATTTTTGCCTTATGGAGCCGCCCGCTGGTGCTGGCAAGAGCGAGACTGTCACTGGATATATTGGGAGAACCAGCATATTCCGAAAAATCCGAAGATTTCGGAAAGAAACAGAGCTACGGTTATGAAAAAACAGAAGTCCCAATTTTTATTGGCGATAGTTCATGTTCAAGGGATGGGGCATTGGGATTTTTCCCTGATTCGGAAGATCCGTATAAAACGATGCATTGCATATACAAAACTGAAAAAATACCAGTTGCAACCGATTATTTAAACTATGATTCCGGGCTTTGTGTATCACCTGCAAGGAATTCGGATACATGTTTTTCACTTCTTATGGAAGCCGGATCTGAAGCGGTCTTTAGATCCGGAATACTTCCGTCATGTAAACGAAGCATTTTGCCTGAGCATGTAGAAAAGGTCCTTTCAACACTGGATTTCTCATTTGAGGTTACTCCGATCATCACTGATATGGATACTATTCGTTTGCCTCTTTTTTCAAAAGAAAATACAAGCTGGACATGGTATCGGCGGGAACAAGAGGCTTATTCTGATGCAGGCCCTGTCAGCGAACCAAGGAATGTATTTGCAGACACAAATCCGGTGTATCTCGAAGGATTTTTAAAGCGAAGGGAGCAGGAAAAATGAGCGCTTCTGACTATATTATCAAATGCAGCATAACTCCTCCGCAGCTTGTATATATTCATGAAAGAACCTTAGACAATGAGTTCTGCATTGAGTTCGAAAAGGTTCCTGTGGCTTATGGCCATAATGACGCGGAAGCTATTAAGGATACGAGTTTTATTAAGGAAGAACGATCGGGTGCGGCAATTTATATCAAACTTGGCCTGGGCGATGAAATCGATGACTTATGTACTGCCGAGCTTGCCGCACAGCTAAGTTTTACAACACTTGAGGGCGACGGCTGGGAAATGGAGTGGTCTGCCATAAATAAATGTTTTATTATTTATCCGCCGGATGATTTCAATTTTCCGGATTCATATCGCGCTTCTTTCAGAAGTAACGGATTTTACACAGAGGCAAAAGAGGGCGCTGCGACACTTGAAGCATATGTTGTAAATTTTCCTGATGTAAGCACAAAAATAGTGGCAGTAAACATCTACAAACGCTATCCGATTGCGTTTGACTATTTTAGGGCGGAACCAGAGCCTGTTGAGATTGGCGGTGAGACAACACTTTCATGGCGCGTGCTTAACGTAAAAAAGTGTTACATCGATGATATCGGCCAGGTTGATACCGAAGGTTCCATGAACGTGACCATTGATTCCCCAAAGAACTTTCTTCTAAAGGCTGAAAACGATATGGGGATAACTGATCAGACTGAAAAGAAGGTTGGCTGCGTGAAGCCTTCCATTCAGTTCTCAGCGGATTCAACCTGGTATCATGAAGGAGAAGAGGTGACACTGCGCTGGGAGGGTACCTCTGCCGTGTCGGTACAGATTAGTCCGGCTCCTGGAGAAGTTCCTGTTTCTGGGAGCAAAAAGGTGGTCCCTCACTCGCCAACCTTTACGGCCACAGCCAGCGGCTTTGACGGATTTACCCCCTATGCGGCCATGGCCTCTTTGACACTGAAAAAAACTCCCTGGAAATGTGAAGGCACGATAGCTGGCGTCGATTTGTCAAAGGACACCATGAATACTGGCAGGAGAATTTGGGAGTATAAGGGGAAAAGTTATGTATTTTGCAACCGAATTTTGTATGAAAGCGAGGATGTATTACATTGGCAGCAAACGGCGAAATTCGAACTGTATGATGGCATGATCCTCAAAAGCTGCGCAACCACAGTTGTCGGTGATACTTTTTTGGTGCTTGGCATAAAAAACAAGAACTCGACATTTGTTCAGTCGGCAACCTATGATTTTTCCCAAAGGAAATGGCAGATAACTGATGCCTTGCCGGATGGCGACGATACTGGCGGAATACTTTCAGGCATACATGATCAGCCTTATTATGCGCATCCCGAGGGGCCGATGGTTCTGTTTTATACCCCGGAGGAGATGATGGGGGGAAAATGGAATCTGGTTTTTTATCTTAAATACCCTGATGTGGATGCATGCGATATAAGCCCTTTACGGGAATATCTGTATGCAGGTCTGCATGACGGCCGGGAGCATCAGCTTGTGATAAGGCGTATCAAGCCTAAAGACAGGCAGTGGCTTGATGTAGGTCGGCTTGAGGTGGCAGACGATGAGTGGTTTTGCCTGGTCCCGACAAAGGGAAAACTTTTTCTGCTTACAGCAGAACAGATGCTCTGCGTGGATGATTTGGAATCTGTATCACCCTTTCATCCGGAACTGGATAAGGATTATCGCCCATGGACCGGAAGTAAAAACAACATGCCGTTTCTTGTAACAAAGAGCGGCGTTTTATGGTGTTTAAAAAATTATATTAAGGAAGGAAAAGATGAGTTACCCTGATATCACTATTAGCAAAATGTGTCCGCTGATTATACAGGATGCTGATTATTGCAGACAGTATGGCTGTGCCACACTGGAACGTGGAGGACGTATTGAAATCCTTGTGGATTGTTCTTTCGGAATAAAAAAACTGGTAAAGGAAGATGATGGTGAGGTTAATGACAATCCCGATATCATTTTGAAGGGGTTTGACGGGAGTATTGGAAGCCCCGGTCAAAGCGGAGAAGACGGAGGCGCGGGAGCGAAAGCGGAAATCATTATAGACGATCTTCAGAGTTCGCTGAACGTGCATGTTTATGGTGGCGGCAGTGGAGGCCAGGGGGGCCGTGGAGGAGACGGTGGCTCCGGCGGAGACGGGGCTTACGGTGCTGACGGCGGCGATGGCGGAGACGGCGGAGACGGAGCATGCGGCGGGACCGGCGGCAGCGGAGGAGAGCTGATCATAAAATATAAAACGAGCAACGCGAGTAAAATAACTGGAAAGGAATTAAGCTCATGTGGAGGAGAGGCCGGAAGAGCCGGTTCTGGCGGCGCCGGAGGCCATGGGGAACATGACGGACGGACCGGCAGAAAAGGGCGTAAAGGCGAGAACGGTCAGGACGGCGGCAGGGGAAAACTTACTATTATAAAAACAAAAGAGGAGGCATAGTGTATGGATTATCAGGCTGGAAAATATGTATCAAGAGTTCTGGATTTTTCAGATCCGAAAGACGCAAAAAAGGTCCTTGACAAACTTGGGGGCGAGGATTTTTTAAAGAAAGAATATCCAAAGGTATATCAATCGTACCTTAAAACTGTAGCAAAACATAAAAGGGTAAAAAAAACTGAGAAAGAGGCCGCTGACGGGCTTCAAAGCGGGGCCTTTGCGGGAGCAATTTCGATTGCGGCAAGTAATAATAAAGTAAAAAAAAATCAGCTTGATGGAACTGAAGAAGGTCTGATAAGCGGCGCGACATCAGTTCAGGGACATACCGACTGGAGCAGGGCCATCGTTTCAGGGCATATGAAAAACCTGACACAGGACACTATCATTCATACATTTTTCAGAAAACTTTCTAATGAAAATTATTATGAGACCGTTCAGCATCGGGATGTTAAGGATATTGCTTCCTTTGGAGAGCAAAGGATACAGAATTTTATTGAAAGCACAGCTATCCTGAAAGAAGACGGAACCATGGAAAGTCTTGAAGCATATAGCGATGAATTTACAACAAAGGGGAGCGCCTCAGCTGTCGTGTATATGAACCTTAAGGCCCCGAGATCAAATGTGGGAAATAATCCGATTATCATGATGTACGCGAGAAGCCCGGATCACGGAGAAACCGTTGATTATAATTACCCTAATAATAAGATTATCTCGGGAACGGACAGCGTCAAAACAATCTTTCCTGTAAAGGGAACGATAACATTTAGCGACGATTTTAAACCTCTAAGGTATAGTACAAAAAGCTCGAGCCATACACCGGAGCTACAGTACAAAGGAAAAGGCGTCTGCCCCTATAGTTATACCCAGGAACAAATAGCCTCCTGTTTTAGAATATCGGAGGACAATCCGCAGGTAGTGGAATTTGAGCTAAATGAAGACTGGAATCACAACCTTGATATAAGCGACTATACTTCAGCCCATGATGCGGATATTGCGCTTTTGTTTTCGTTCTTTTTCACGGTTCAAATTGCAGGTTTTAAAAAAGAACAGGATGTAGGAATTTGTATTTATTCCACAAACACATTGGAAATGGGGCAACGTTATTATGAGTCGGCAGATGATACGAATCTTTGTTTGCCGTATGTGTATATTAAGTGGGGCTGTTTTTCAAAAGATACCCTGGTTTCCATGGCTGATGGAAGTCTAATGGCTGTCACCGAAATCCAACAGGGAGCTCAGGTAATGAGTGAGAATGGGGAAATACTCACTGTAAGGGATGTAGTCTCTGGTGACGAAGAAGAACTTTACTGTATACGCACAAAAGGACAAAAGCTTATTCGACTAAGCGCTACGCATCCTCTTAAAACAACAGAAGGCCCTGTCCGGGCACAAGATCTAAGGCCTGGAATGGCATTGCTCTGTCAGGATGGTACGGAAGATGAGATTCTTTTTAATTATACGGTGCCTTATAATGACAAGGTATACAGTCTGATCACCGAGGGCAAAGGGCAATGGCTTGCGGCTAACGGAATATGGGCCGGCGATTTTGACAGTCAGAATAATTTTGTGCTGTCTTCCAAAGGTGAGGAACCATTAAGCGCTGAAGTACAGGAACTTACAGAAGAGTTTGACAGGCTGATAGAGCATTTGCAAAAATGAACAATAGTAAAAATGACCAGTATTGGAGCTGTACCGCATATGCCTCCAGGTATGTGTACGAAGATGAAGGGAAAATGCGAAGCGGCATTGAGTTCGAGGCTATAAAAGCGGAAAAGGTTTCCGCCTTTTTGAGACGGGATAGGGAGGCACTGAAACACACTGATGATGAAAATTTTGCTTTTCTCCTTGATCACTATCTGGAACACGGGACGGAAGGGGAGCTCTTCTATGAGAAAAAGCTTGAGCATTTCGGGGACGGGGAGGCCATATATTACATTACCGTCTGGTTTGATGTCCCCGCGGAAGCAAAGCAGTTTGAATTAAACAGCTGGTACCGGATTGAAAAAGGCATCAGTTTTGCCTGCGTCTTGGAGCCTTTTATACCGGTTGATGTACCTGAGCCTTCAACATGCATGATTTCAAAAATAGATCAGGAAGACAGCAGAACGCTTGAGAAACTCTTTGCTATAAAGAATTCTGAAGGAATAGATTCTTCTGCCGACTCTGATGGCGGAATGCTAAAAACAATTTCAGCCGAAGCTCGTTTTTGGGGAGCGGCGTTTTATTATGTCGGTGCTGCCTTATGTGTCGGATTACATTCGGCAAGGCTTTCCAAAGGATTAGATATCTGGGTACCCAATTGCATCGAGGGCTATTTTGATTTCGGATTCAATGATGTAGAAAGAGGTAATGCCCATGTTAGGGCGAATTTTCCCTATGCCGCTGCCAATCTTGAGAACATCAAGGAGGAGCTGCGACAACGTCCTGCCAAAGTTATTATTATCTCCCATTGGCATGCGGATCATATCAGTATTGCCAGACATCTCTTTTTACCAGAGTATAATCCCTTTTGGCAATGGTCCAGATGGTATGTGCCTGAAGAGTCCTCACCTGTGCCTATTCTTATAGCCAGGAAGATCAGGGGAAGTGGAGCGTGTATGACGGTATTAAAGAATGTGTTCCCGGCAGATAATACTGTTTATCAAATAGATAAGAATCCCTATCTGGCTTACGGTAAAATTGATGCCTTTAATCCTGTAAATGAAAGGGGGCGTCCCAGCAAGGATGGACAACATGCTCACCATCACGGAATTTATGCGAAAATCCAACTTGTTGATATAAGCGGAAATTTTTTTAGATCACTGCTTTTAGCAGGAGATTGCACGTATTCGGGGATTCCGATAGCCCAGAAAAAGGTTCACTATCTGCAGGCCTGTCATCATGGCGGTGAATATGCTCTGCCTCCTTCCACTGGAGACAGAAAACAACACCTTCCTGTGCCTGCCGATAAAAACGGCACTGTAATTTATTCGGCAAATGGATCAAGGCATGGACATCCAAATCCTGCCATTATGCAGGAACATGCTGAAAAAGGATGGATAGCCGAGTACAGGACAGATTACTCTGTTATTGACAATGGGGACAGGTCCCATACAGAAGGAAGATGGTCTGTCACGTATGGGGAAGTTCTTTAGTATTCAGCAGAACTCGGCCCATGTCAAAAACAAACGTTTTCCAGCATTGGGTTCTTCGGTTCTGAATCGATAAGCAACCAGCCATCCCATGGTGTTTCTATCCAGAACAAGACAGAGTTCCTGCTTTTTGGAGAATGGCCTTTTTTTGAGCCGGTACCTGTATCTTTTTTGTCTGAGCAGAATGAAACGAATCATGGAATAGCATACAGGCACAATCAGTTCCAGTTTATTCAGGCCAAGATAGTGTACAGGAAAAATCGTGTTTTTAAACTGGTCCGACTGCGATAGTCTGCAATGAAGGCCCTCAACGCTTTTCAGCACCGGGAAAAGTATAAGACGAATCAGGATCTCAATATTATCATCCGGCGGCGCCATCTGCTTATTTTACTGTTATGGCGGTTAATGAAGATTCCACTATCATTTTAAGCGCTTCCGTTGGTTCGGCCCCGGAGGCTTCAATCCTGATATTGAGTTTTCCGCGCTCGGAATAGCTATTTTTCCTTGTTGTGTTCTGGCTAAGGCTGCCTGAAAGACTGAGATCTACAAAAGAACTCAGTACTCCGCCCACGCTGGCGTTCCCTTTAAGGCTTCCGTCTGTCTGCTGAGTCTCATCCTGAAGGGTGGACACATCAAACGTAAACTCGTTAACAACCTTGTTAATATTTAGAAGCGGCGGCTGAACCAGGGCCAGCAACGGGACGGATACCGTGACCTTTTTCGTGGCACCGTTTTCATCTGTAAAATCAAAATCAAGCTTTTGAGGCTCAGTTTCAGCGTATTTCTTGATGGTCTCAAGATTCATCTTTGAAAGTTCGGCATGCGCCTTGGCTGCCGCTATCAGCGGATCTCCTATAAGCTTTGAGAGAGGCAGGGAACGTAAAGCCTTTGTAGTTTTTGAGACATCTTTTGGTACTGGTGATGTATCAGACATTTTCTACTCCTTGATCATCAAGCGGTTCAGCAATACTAAACTCGCTCAGTGCATTAATATATGTTCCCAAGGCATCGGGAACATCAATTGACCCAATATTAATCTTGACCCCTATAAAGCCGCAGTCGCTTTTTTCGTTTTCATTTCTGATTTCTCCGATAAAGCTCTTTGGCTCTTCCACCAGAAACCAAGGACGTTTGCCCGCATGCCATTTATTTTTGTCTTTGGTCCTCATTTCCTCTTCGGTTCCGATCCCGAAGATTTTTTCAGGCTCAATACTGGTAATCTTCATTTTAAAGTCAATTTGCGCATCATGGATCATGAGGGGATTCATGGGAAGAGCCGCGAGGGTGGGAACGCTTACCCGGTATTTTTTTATTTCTCCATTGATTTCACGTTCCTGAATAAACTCAAGCCGGTACAGATTATCCGATTTGTTTTCATCATTTAGTATATTGCCTTCATCATCAAGCCCCTGATGTCCAAATCCCATTTGAAGGATAGAACTGAGAAAAGAACGGGAGGCGTGTATTTGAGCCTTTATAATGGAATCTACCGACGCAAGAATTGCTTGTGCAAGCGAAAGCTTTGTATAATCTGCCATCATGCTCTCCTGATTTTTAAATTTTTCTATGATTGCTATTATTATACATGTTCGATAGGACAAAGCAAGTTATATAGAGTAAATGCGGCTTGCTGAAAAAACCATTAAGCCGCTTGTTTGGGAACGATTACTATCTGCGGAGAATGACACTCAGGGTCGAAAATACAAAGGCCGCTACCAAATTGGTAGCGGCCACCCTAGGTAGGAAGTTGGTACATAGAAGCCAACTAAAAAGTACTACGTTTTGATACAAAAAACAAGAAATTCAGGCGATAAATGAAGATTTATCTATCTACACAAGAAAACTCATCTACCGAAGAAAAAACCGCTACCGGATCAGTAGCGGACACAATGGGTGAAAAGTTAGTACGTAAAAACCAACTAAATGTTACTACCATTTGACTCTATAGTCAAGGTCTCAAAACATCGCTATTTCCTGAATAGCCCGGATATTTTTAGTCCTCCAATGGGGAGCATTGCTGATAGTACCATACATTGTTGAAGTACTTCGCCACATCATCGATGCTTATAAAGAAGGCTATGAAGAGGTAGCAGTATGAGAAAGTTACTATTCATCACCATAATCACCCTTCTTTCATCCCCAATGTACTCACAGTGGTTAGGATTCGAGTTTCTGTTTGAGACAGGAATGGCCAACGGGAAGTTTGGCGAAATGGAAACTGACAAAGAGCGTGAATATCTTTCAGTTTATGATTTTGATGTGACATACATTGAGCTTAGCCCATACTGCTGGTTTTTTGAACGTTTCTATGTCGGGGGATCAATGACGGTCCAGATGTTACAGAATAGAGGCTTGTTTTCAGATGGCTCGATGTATAATTTCTTCTTGAACTATAATCCTACGTTTATCAATTACAATTTTGAAATGGGATATTCCTATGGGTTTGTTACGTTATTTTATTCCCATGATTGTGCTCATCCACAGGATACGTACCCCTATAACCACCGAGTGACCACTCTCTGGGGAGAGGGCAGCGTTGATCGTTTTGGGATACGATGTATGGGCAGCATCGGGAAGACTGGAAAAAGATAGATCGTCTATATGGGCGATGAGGGACTTGAACCCCCGACATCCTGCTTGTAAGGCAGGCGCTCTCCCAGCTGAGCTAATCGCCCGAAGTGAGCAAAACCTACCATGAATCTTTTTATTGTGTCAAGCAATATCGCTGTCGGTTTCCATGTCCTGGCCTCGTAACCAGATCTCCTTCGGTTTTCGTATGCCTCTCCGTTTTGAGATAAGAAAGTAGCTCACGAGGACGAAGAGCAGGTAAGCAAAGGCAACGGCAACGGCCAGCCAAAACAGAATGGGGTTCCCATGTGTTGCACTGTATGCAGGAAGATTGATGATCATGATAAAGGGTATTGCAAAGACAAATGTCAGTCCCGATGAGAACATATAGTCACGGGCTACCGGAGTTTCAAAGTCGGGATCGATGACGCGCAGCAGAGCCAAACCTGTCGGCATGGTACCGGTTGAGACCCCAAATATTACCAGCATCCTCTGGAAACGATGATCGGTGAAAATCCTCGAACAAAACCACGGCACACCGATAAGCGCTAGGACGCCGCCGATGGTGCTGAGAATCAGAATCGGGATGATGTATTTGCCGACCACCACAAGGCTGATGGCGCCTATTGCCGCGGTGACCATAAGGTCGACGGAGAATCCCGATATTCTGGTGAGAGTCCCGTTGTCAAAGGTGTATTCGAATTTTGCCCCCTTTGCGAAGGCCTTAAAACCGAGAGCCACGATTGCCGAAAAGACAAAATTGATCCCCCAGAGATTTGTTGCAAGATCGACTCCAAGGGGACCGGCAAAGGCAAGCAGGAGGCCGAGGCCTTTCAGAAGGAAATAACTTATAAGGTAAACAACCATCACCAGGGCAATGTGATAGGTAAATGGATCGATTGCCTCTGTCTCAGTCGACATAAAGCTTCCGACTGGCCGTTCGACACCTTTTTTCATGAGTCCAGAACGAATTCTACGACTGTTAAGGAGTTCGATCTGTTCCTTATTCAGCCAGCCTCGCTGTATTGCATAGTTAATCAGAAAAACGCCACCGAAGCAGGCCCAAAGAAACCCGATGGCGGCAAAGGTAAGGCCCACCGTTCCCGCTCCGGTAAAGCCCATCGGCTCCCATCCCGAGCCGATGGCGAAGGCTTGTCCCGGTCCCAGTACGAAACCGAGAGGGAGCAGAAAGCCGAAAGCCGGGAACAGACCGGGAAAAATTGTCTTTATCAGCAGGAAGGTAACCAAGAGACCGAGAAAAGCCTGGAGTGCATACTGTGAAAGAACAGAAACTGAGGTAGCAAAAATGGTTCCTCGGCTCTTTCTTACCTTGCCATTCCCCTTTCGTAGGGTCATGGCAATAAAACTGATATTCAAGAGGTGGTACACCAGCATGCCAAAGCCCTCGTTTGACAGGCCATATTGGGGAAGCACAAAGTTGTAGAGAATAAGGAGGATGAATCCGGCCACCAGTGCATTCGGAATGAGAAACCGTTGAACAAATCGGATACGGGTCCTAATAAACGTTGCAATCAACAAGGCCGCTGAAATGATTCCGATATTGATAATGAGTGACCAGGGAAAATTCATTGAAGCCTCCTATGGTTCTCAGTATTATGGCATAGAATACTATTTTACGGAAACGCGGTAACGATTTTCAAACCAATTTTTAAGAGCTTCAATACGATAATAAAACGAATCGGTCTTTTTTCGCTCCAGACCGAAAAAAGAGATGCTGTTAACACTGCAGACACCGTAAAAAAGAATCCCTTCATCCACGGGATAAAGAACAATACTCAGCGAGAGATCACCGGGGGAAACCATTGAGATGAACTTATACTTCATCTTAGTCATGTTCGACATTTCAAGTAAAAGAGTCTTACCGTCCCCTTCAAAATGGGTTGCATAGATATTTGTCCCAAAGGTGAGATCGGTTTGGCGAAGGGTCAGGTCGATGGATCTCGGCACCGTTTCGAAATGGGGGTCCGGCAGCGGCCTTCCTGATTCGGGGCTGTCGATGACCGTTGATTCGGTAAAGAGCGTCCTCATTTTTTCCCTCGACGCCGAATAATACTCGATACCCTCCATTGTACTGACTGAAAAAAGGATCTTTGCAGCCTGCTCATAGGCCTGTTCTTTTGATGCACCCTGGGGATAGGGCATCAGCGATAGGCTTTCAACCCCGAGGGTCGGATCAAGGGAGCGTACTTTGTCCGAAAGGGTCTGTGCCGAGGTGAAATCCAGGATATAGCGTAAGTCTGCTTCATCCTTGGAGAAGAAATAGCGAGTGAGGGGTTCCCCAGCTTTCAGCTTTTCCGCATCGTTTCCCGTAAGATAGGGAACGGCCTCAAAAAGTGTCTGCGCACCAAGGTTCAAGGTTGAAATCAATGCCAGCGTAACCATGATAATCTTCTGTTTCATGAGAGGAAAGATAATACAGAGCTGCAGGCGGTTTCAATCATCCCTCCTCTTTTATTTCATTTTCTCTCGTGATATGCTCGTTGTATGGAAGGTATGGACGGAATGATTGCTGGAAATATTGCGAGAATTCGAGATGAGATTGCCGAAGCTGCCCATAAAGCGGGACGAGATCCCGGGGACATACAGTTAATGGCAGTAACGAAAACACACCCCTTCGAAGATGTTCTTGCCGCTTATGAGGCCGGGATTCGTCTCTTCGGTGAAAATCGTGTTCAGGAAGCTGTCGGTAAGTACACCGTACCCCTTCCTGCCGATATGGGATTACACATGATCGGTCATTTACAAAGCAATAAGGTGAAACAGATTGTTCCCCTTGTTCAATGTGTGGAGTCAATCGACAAAGTCGCCACTGCCGAGGAGCTCAATAAAAGGGCCCAGGCGGCCGGGAAGCATATCGACATCATGTTTGAAGTTAATACCTCCGGAGAAGTCTCGAAAAACGGTTTTTCCGAATATGAAGAGCTGAGCGATGCCTTGGGCGCGACGCTTGAATTGGATGCCCTTTGCGTAACCGGTCTTATGACCATCGGACCTCTTGGTGGAGATGAGGGGCAGATCAGAAAGGCCTTCATCCTTCTTCGTTCAATGTCCGATCGCCTTTCGGTGGAATACCCCCAGGCAAAGCTCCGTGAACTTTCGATGGGGATGTCAGGGGATTTTCCTATCGCCGTTGCCGAAGGAGCGACAATCGTACGGGTGGGAACTGCAATATTCGGGAGACGGGACTAAGGAGATGACCCGTCCCCTTGTTGTGCGAATTGTTATTTTTCTCTTTCTTCTTTGTTTCGTTGTGACGTTGCTGCCTGCCGATGATACTGAAGATACTGCAAGCGATGAATCCGATTACGAACCTTATAGTGCATCAGAATTTCCTCAATGGGCCTTGGACCTTCGGCGTGCCGAGGCTATTTTCTTTGGATCGCTCCCGTTTACCCTTCTTTTATCGACCCTTGGGTTTGATTCGTACAACTATGTTGCCCACGATTTCGATACCGATTATGTTCCCTTCTATTCGACGGGAAGCGGGGAATACTTGGTAGATAGTGAAGAACGAACCTATCGGATTCTTGCGGCGGTCGGTGGATCACTCTTGCTTGCCCTTGTCGATTATATCATCGGAGCCTCTTCCGGTGGGCGTTGAGAAACAAGGTTGCCGCTGGGACCATCTCGTTCGGGATATTCCGAGTGACGGTGTCAGAATCGATCGTTATGTGAGCGAGGTTGCCGGACTCTTTCCCCGCAGCCAACTGCGCCAGCGCAATCCCCGTTTTTTTATTAATGGAAAGGCGGTCAAGGCATCGTCGCGGGTATATACGGGGGATCGTATTGCATTAATGTACGAGGATCAGCCCGAGCCATCCTTCGAGGCGCAGGCTATCGACCTCTCTATTATATATGAGGATGAGCACGTCATTGTCATCGATAAGCCTCAGGGCCTTGTCGTTCATCCTGCGGCCGGGAACTGGTCAGGGACTCTCGTACAAGGCCTTTTGTATCATTGCCGCGAACTGGGAGAACGGTTCGGCGAGGATACGGTACGCCCCGGCATCGTTCACCGTCTCGATAAGGATACCTCCGGGGTCCTAATAGCTGCAAAAGATCCGGAAACCCGTCAGTTTCTTGCGGAGCAATTTGCCAGCAGACGGTGTAAAAAGCGTTATATCGCCCTTGTGAAGGGAGCCCTCTCCAATGCAACGGGCCGTATGGAAAGCGGCATCATCCGCGACCCGAAGAACAGGAAGCGTTTTACCTGGACTATGAGTGGAGGAAAGCCTGCGATAACGGAGTACACCAGGCTTAGGCGAGGAAATGATTGTTCTCTTGCTGCTTTTAACTTACTTACCGGTAGGACCCATCAAATTCGGGTCCATACGCTGATGCTTGGCCACCCGGTCATTGGTGATCCCATCTACGGCAGAAAAAGCACCCGTTTTCCTGACCTTGGTTTGATGCTTCACTCCATGAGCCTTGAAATCGTTCTGCCGGGGGAGAGGGAGCCCCGCCGCTTTATCGCTCCTCTTCCCGAACGCTTCCGAGCTCCCCTTCAGCAGTGCTGGGGGCTTGACTACCGAGCCGTAGATCCGGATTGAAGAGCTTTTCCGTTTTGAGGGTGGTCGGCGAGCCGTGGCCGGGAAAGATGAGCATATAGTCGGGGAGGGGGAGAATCCTTTTCTGTATCGATTTGAGCATGATGGCTCGTTCTACGGCCCCTTCGCTTGATCCGATTCTACCTGCGGCAAGAATGTCTCCGGTGAACAGCATGTTCTCAATTCGGTAAACCAGATGATCTCCAGAATGGCCCTTGACATCAATGGGAACCACTTTGATCCCCTCGAAATCGTATTCCTTTCCATCCTCAAGAACATGCGCCGATCGACCGAGGACCACCGGGTGCTTTCCGTATATCTCCGCATCATAGATTTTTCCGATGGTACCAAGCCCCTTTACATGACTTTCGTGGCTATGGGTCACCAGAATGTAACGAACATAGTAGCCGTTTGATTCGATCATGTCCAAAAGCTCCACATCCATCACACCGGGATCAATAAGGAGTGCATTCCCGCCCCCCTCGGGGCCGATCAGATAGGTATTGGAAAAACCGACGACGGCAAAATGGAAAAAGAGCTTCATAATACCGCTTCCCTTCCGAAACTTGCTTCCTCATAGTTCGAATACTTGAAATTAACGCCCGTTCTCTCGGTCGCGTAGAAATCGGCCTTTTTCAGATTGCAGTCGATGAAGGTGACATTACTGAGCTTCGCATTGGTAAAATTTGAGTAGTAGAGATCCGAATCGTCGAAGATGGTATGTTCGGCCTTTATCCCCAGAAAATTTGTGTGGATGATATCGGATCCGGAAAAATCGCAATCAAAGAAGGTTGAACCGGCAAAGACCGTGTAGGTGATGTTGCATCCCGTAAAACGACATTTCTCAAAGGTTGAGAAGGGGAAAAAGCAGAGCCGAAACCGTGAGCCACTGAAATCAATGTTACGAAAATATGCTTCGGAAAAATTGCAAGTGGTGAGGGTTTTCTCTCTCATATCCAGTTCCCGGAGGATGATGCCCGAGAAACTGATATCTTTTATGTACCTTTCTCGATCGAGAATCTCCTTGCAGCGTTTGGTGCTTGCGTCCCTGTCGGGGCTATGCTTCAGACAGGTGGTTTGACCGGTAGCCGAGAAAGAGTTGCAACCCGGCTCACTACATATGGAATTGGAAAACATAGTTTTAGAGTAATGGAAAACTCTGGCTTGTCAATACGCCGTGAAGGTTTTACTATACGGCCATGAAGAATACCGGCCCGATTGCCTTCTTTGACTCCGGTATCGGAGGATTGCCATACCTTCAGTGGGTACGAAAGAAGCTTCCCAACTTCTCATATCGTTACCTTGCCGATAGGGCGAATTTTCCTTACGGCGAAAAATCCATTGAAGAGCTGGGTGGGCTTATCATAGGCACCATGGAACGCTACATCGAACGTGTCGATCCCTCGATTGTCGTCGTCGCCTGTAATACAGCTTCGGTAACGGCGCTTCAAAAGCTCAGAGATACCTTTTCCGTTCCCTTCGTAGGGGTTGTTCCGGCGATAAAACCTGCCGCCGCTCTTTCTTGTACACATACCATTGGATTACTTGCTACAAAGCGTACCGTGGAGGATCCCTATACCGACAATCTTGTCAGGCTTTTTGCCGATGGTTTTCAGGTCGAACGATTCGCCGGTGTCGATATCGTGGATTTTGTCGAAAACCGTCTCCTTGATGCCGATCCTCTTGAAATTCGTGAGGTTCTTGCCCCTGCTGTTGCCTTTTTTTCGGAAAAAGAGGTTGATACCTTGGTTTTGGGGTGTACCCATTTTCTTCACATCAGGGATGAGATTGTCGAAGCCTTCGGCGGCCGGGTGAAAATCGTCGATTCCATCGAAGGGGTCGGAAGGCACGTTATCCAAATGGTTTCAGAATACCATGGAGGCGGGGGCGGCAGTGAGTTTTTTGTCAGCGGTATTGAAGGGGATGTCGATACATACCGCCGTTTTGCCGATGCCTATGCCCTCGGCTGGGGCGGCGTTGTGTAATGGAGTCGACGGGAACCATTCTTTGGGGGGCAAACAATATCTTTACCCTCTATGATGCCGTCGAGGATCTTACCTTGCGATGCAGGATTAAAGGCAAAGTCCTGGAACGGGGCAGTTTGCAGGAGTACAACCCCCTTGCCCCGGGGGATTGCGTCCGCTACGAACGGCAAGGTAACGAAGCCGATGAGGAGGGGATCATCCTTTCCAGAGAGGAGCGCATAAATGCCTTTGTCCGGCTCAACCAGAAGCGAAACATGCCGCAGGCAGTTGCCGCAAACATCGATTTTCTTGTTGCAATCCTCTCTCCGGTAACACCGCCGTTCCGTCCTCGCTTTCTTGATCGGGTGCTTGTAGCATCCGGGGAGCGTATACCGGTGATTATCGTGCTTAACAAGTATGATCAAATCGAGGGGTATGAAGATGTTGCCGGAGAGGCCATTGCCGCCATCGAGAAACGGCTTGATGCCTATGAGGCGATGGGGTATGAGATTTTCAGGACCTCTGCAGTTACAAAGAAAGGCACCGATTCGCTAAAAAAAAGGATAGATAGCCATTGCGTTGCTTTTTTCGGCCAATCCGGGGTCGGCAAATCTTCTCTGCTTAATACGCTTTATCCCAAGCTGGAGTTAAAGACAGGAGATGTTTCGGTAAAGTATAATAGAGGGAGACATACGACTACTTTGTCTCGAGCCTATGTCATTGGGGGAAGCATGGTGATTGATACTCCTGGAGTGAGGGAGATCATTCCCTATGGGATCGGGCCGGAAGATCTCGGCTTTTATTACAAGGATTTTTCCGCCTATAGCCACCTCTGCCAATTTCAACCCTGTACGCATCGGGAAGAACCTGGCTGCGGAGTACGGGAGGCTGTGCTTGCCGGAAAGATCCATGAAGATCGCTTTGAAAGCTATCTTCGTCTTTATGAGGAACTTGAACGGTGGAAAAAACAGTTGAGCTATTAGAATTCGGCAAAATACGAAAGGAACTTTCAGCCCGTTGTTTTAGTGAAGAGGGACGAACGCTCCTTTCCGGACAGCGTATTCTGACAAAGCGTCGCGAGTGTGAATCGCTCCATGATGATGTAGCTGCCCTACGAGTTCTGATGGAGCAGTTTCGGGAGTTACCCGCTCTCTCTTTTCCCTCAATTACAGATGCCCTTAAAGAGCTTGCCCGACCGGGATCGTTTGTTGATGGAGAACATCTCTATCCCATTGCACTTTATATCCAATCAGCCGCTATCTTGCAGGACTATGTACAAGAGGGGAGTCAGGAGCTTTTCCCCCCCCAGTCGAAGGCGGCGGTGTTTCCCATACATCTGCTCGAGCTATTGCAGCGCCTTGATCCTCCCCGTGAACTTGCTTCCCGTATCTTTTCGGTTTTGGAAGCGGATGGAAGTGTGAAAGAAAATCACCCGGAGCTGCGTGCGATACGAAAGCGTCTTGGCGCTTTACGACGGGAATTAATGGAGATGAGTTCCCGCTACATGAACGAAAGTAAGGATTTATGGCAAAATGATGTTCCAAGCCAGAAGGATGGACGGCTTGTACTTCCTCTGAAGGCGCAGCGGCGCGGGGCGGTACAGGGCATTATTCATGATGTCTCTTCAAAAGGGGCCATCCTCTATCTCGAGCCCTTTGACATTCTTGAAAAAAACAATGAGGTTGCCATCCAGGAACATGAGCTGCATCAGGTTGTTATCAAGATCCTGCGGGAGCTTTCCGCCCTTGTTCGCGACCGCTTGGAGAGCCTTGAGACGCTCATTCCTGTCATCGCAGAGATTGATGTTCTTCAGGCCCGCTCACGTCTTTCCCGCTATTATCAAGGAATTCGTCCTGTGATTATCGAAGAGGGAATCAGGCTGAAACGGGCCAGGCATCCCCTGTTGGGGGCCGATGCGGTTCCTATCGATATCGAACTGGGGGGATCGGTACGTTCTTTAATCATTTCCGGCCCCAATGCCGGGGGAAAAACCGTCACCCTGAAGACCATCGGCCTATTGGTACTGATGCATCAATTCGGAATAGAGATTCCTGCAGCCGAAGGGAGTGAATTACCGGTCTTTCGTGCCGTCTATGCCGATATCGGCGACGATCAGTCGATAGAGGCATCACTTTCTACCTTTTCAGGGCACATGAGGACCATCGCTGATATTATATCGCTTGCTCAGGCCCACACCTTAGTTCTTCTCGACGAATTGGGATCAGGCACCGATCCTGCCGAGGGATCGGTGCTTGCCATGGCGATTCTTGAGGAGCTAATTGAAAAAGATGCCCTGACGGTGTCAACCAGCCACCACGGCTTGTTGAAGAATTTCGGCTATACCCGATCGGGAGCGATGAACGCTTCCATGGATTTCGATGAGTCTTCACACATGCCTACCTACCGTGTGATTTCCGGAATCCCCGGTGAAAGCCACGCCTTTGCGATTGCACAACGCAGCGGCATGCCTCAGGCCCTGCTTGATCGAGCCGAACGCTATCGGCAAGAGTCTGCCGGCGAGGTCGGTACCATGATCAGGGAACTTGAATCTCAAACCACTCGCCTCCGCCATAACGAACAGCGCCTTAATCAGCGTGAGAAACGTCTGCGGGAAGAGGTACGGGAGAACGATCTGAAGGAACTCCGTCTTCGAAGGCGGGAGAACGAACTGCGAAAAGAGGGGTATCGCAGCCTTGATGCCTTCATGCATGAAACTCGACGTGAACTTGAAAACCTTGTTCGCGAGTTGCGTGAAGGGGAGATAAACAGGGATAAAACCCTCAAGGTAAAAGAGTTTATCGGCACGATTGAGGAACGTTCCCACAATGAAAAGGAGCTGTACGAAAAGGAGCAAAAACGTCTTTCGGTGCCCGAAGAGCGGCATCAGGAGGAGGTGTTTTCCGATTTTCCGCTTGAGGAGGGGCAGACAGTGTTTGTCTCAAACTATCAAAAACAGGGTGTACTCATAAGAAAAGAGAAAGGGGATCGTTGGCTTGTTGCGATTGGCCCGATGAAATTGCCTGTTGCGGAAAAAGAGCTTCGGGCCGTTGAGGCTCGGCAGCAAGGGGGACGGCAGGGAGTTGCCGTAAGCTATGATGCCCCATCTGCCGGTCAGAGGGCCTCTTTCGTTCTGGATCTCCGGGGAATGCGACTCCAAGAGGCCATAGACGCTCTTATCAAGCAGATAGATGCGGCGCTTGTTCAGGGCTTGAGGGAGTTTTCCGTGATCCACGGTACCGGTGAAGGGATCTTGCAGCGGGGAATACACGATTACTTGAGAGGCCATAAGGCCGTGGAATCCTACGAATTTGCTCATCCCGACGATGGAGGGGCGGGCAAAACGGTGGTACGACTGGGATGAATCCTTTTTTTGAGCTTTTATTTACCTTGATACGCTCGCCTCATTTTATTATCGTTACCGTACTCATGATCCTTGTCGTGTCTATCATTTTCTCTGTTGCCAATATTTCTCCAAGCTCCCCAAAAAAAGCAAAGCATAGGCCTCGTCCCCGCAGAAAGCGGGTTGAAACGGTGCCTCAGGTGACAAGTGATGGGACGAAAGAGGACGAAGAGGAGGTATAGAGATGGTAAATCCTCAGATGGAAGAGTGGGAAGATTTTCTTAAAAAGAGCTTCGATGAAATAGACGAAGCTCTGGAAAATCGTTATGGGAAGCTTTACCCCCTACATCCCAACAGACCTGCGAAGGGAGAAACGGCAAGTAAAAGCAGGGACGGCCTCTTCAACGTCGGAGCCGCCTTTTCCCCCGGTTTTGGTTCCGAACACGGCAGAGGTTGGGTTGTGGAAGTGGATATGGTTACCCTTGCAAAGGTTCCGAAATCAGTGCAGAGCGAGATCGAAGAGACGGTTGCCTCTATGCTGCGGGAGAAAATGGAGGCTGCCTATCCCGGAAGGGGAATTCGTATTGCAAGAGACGGTGCCGCCTTTAAAATTTACGGAAACATCGGTGTTAAGCATCGGCTTTAATCTTGCGGATACCGATAAAGACCTATAGTATTACTTTCATGAGGTAGAATAGTATGAAGGAGAAGTTACGGAAGTTTTTACGTATCCTTTCGGTCGAGATTTCAGCCATGGAAGAGGGGATTGTCGTATTACTTGATTCTACCAGTGAGCGTCATGATCGCCGTGAGATCACCGAATATGTCTGGACGGAAAATAGTGCGCTACTTCGCCATGAATTGCAAATTCTGAAGGCGATCCATGAAGAGGTAGATCGTCTTTCGGCTGAAAGTTTTTCTTCCGTCGATGAGGCGGGGGATGCTGTTTTGTCAATCTTAACGGAACGAAGCGATGCGCCAAGAGCATTGTATAGCTTTTTCCAGAGGCGGATGGTAAAAATTTACCGGTATATTGACGAGGAATAGAATCCTCGTTTTCCGTATTCTCTTGATGAATGGTCTGGCACCATGTATGATACGGAATAGATAAAATTTCACTGAATTGGCGAAGGGGTTGTTATGGATGTTCAACTGAAAGAGCTGATAGAGACGATTAAAAGCGAAGGGGTCGACAATGCCGAGGCCCAGGCCAAAGAAATCGTCAATGAGGCGCAGAAAAAGCGAAATGAAATTATAGCCGATGCGGAACAAGAGGCGGCCCGTATCCGAAAAGAAGCCGAAAAAGATGCGGCGAAAATGCAGGCGACTGCCGAAGAATCGATCCGGCAGGCAGGAAGAGACCTGCTCCTCAGTCTCGAATCATCGATTACTTCAATGCTCGATGCGGTGGTAAAGAAGGAGGCGGCTTCCGCCCTTACCGGTGAAGGCCTTTCTAAAGCCATTGTGGCCCTTCTTTCCAACTGGAGCGAGGAAAAGGATTCTCTTGAACTCTTACTTCCCGAAAACGAACGGCTGGAAGTGGAAGAGTATCTCAAAAAAACGCTTGGAACCAAGATGAAGCAGGGTGTTACCGTCAAGCCTGTGGCCGGAATAGAAGCCGGCTTTAAGATTGCCGAGGAAGGCGGAAGTGCCTACTACAATTTTACGGCCGACGGAATTGCAGAAATTCTTTCTCAGTATGTAAGTCCCCGGCTTTCCGCCTTGCTGCGGGAGAGTGTAAAAGGTCAAAAGGAATAAGGGAGGCGGCAATTGGCTCAATACTATTATACGATTGCCACCCTGCCGTTCTTTTCGTATGACGCAGTTTCCGCTATACGTTCGGAGGATTTCCTTGCGCGTTGTGCGGAAGACATGTCGGATAGCGCCTACTGTTCTCTTTGTTATGCAAAACTTGATATTTCCGACCAGAAAGAGGATGAACTCCCCGCTTTCCTTATCTCCTGGTACCGATTTGAACGGGAACTTCGCAATGAACTGGTTCGTTCCAGAGCGGCAGGTCTTGGCATGGATGCCGCAGTGTATGTGCGCCCCGGCGAGGGCCCGACGGGAATTGAAGATATTGTCCGTGATGCCCTGGGGCAGCCGACTCCCTTACAGGCGGAAGATGTGCTTAATAAGGCACGTTGGCGGAAGCTTGAGGAAATGGAGGTCGGTCATTATTTTGACCTTCAACGGATGATGATTATCTATCTCAAATTGCAGCTTTTGGAAAGGAAAGGGGCTTTTCGCCCCGAGCTTGGTACAGAGCGATTTGAAGAAATTTATGCAGACGTACGGGAAGCGGTTGCTTCTGCTTCCTCAACCGGGAATGGAGAGAGCTGATGGATAGGAGCAGTGGTAAAGTCATAGGAGTAAACGGAAACATGGTATCTGTCTTAGTCGACGGTACCATCTCTTTGAATGAAGTGGGATACATCGTTTTAGATGAAAAACGCCTCAAGTCGGAGGTCATACGAATCCGGGGAGACCGGGCCGAGATGCAGGTTTTTGAGATGACCGGTGGAATCGGAGTTGGCGACAGTGTCGAGTTTACCGGAGAGCTGCTGGCTGTAGAGCTTGGTCCCGGTTTGCTGACGCAGATCTACGACGGCCTTCAGAACCCGCTTCCCGAATTGGCCCAGCAGTGCGGCTTCTTTCTTCAGCGAGGAGTCTACCTGAGTGCTTTGCCTCGGGATAAAAAGTGGGATTTTTCTCCCAAGGTAAAGGTCGGCGATAGTGTTACCGCAGCCGATACCCTTGGAACGGTCCCCGAAGGGATTTTCGAGCATCGGATTATGGTTCCTTTCGATAAGCAGGGAAGCTACCGCATAAAAACGATAGAGTCGGCTGGAAGTTACGACATCGATCATGAGATTGCGGTGATTGCCGATGAAAAAGGGAACGATATTCCCCTCACCATGAGCTTTCAGTGGCCGGTAAAACGGGCTATTTCCTGCTTTGACGAGCGACTTAAGCCCGAGAAACCGATGATCACCAAGGTACGTCTGATCGATACCTTTTTCCCGGTGGCCCTCGGCGGAACCTATTGTATTCCCGGTCCGTTCGGTGCCGGAAAGACAGTTTTGCAGCAGATTACCAGCCGTCATGCCGAGGTTGACATCGTAATCCTTGCGGCCTGCGGTGAACGTGCCGGTGAGGTCGTCGAAACCCTGAAAGAATTCCCCGAATTGATCGATCCGCGAACAGGAAAAAGCTTGATGGAGCGGACGGTCATTATCTGTAATACAAGTTCAATGCCGGTTGCTGCCCGGGAGGCCTCGGTGTACACCGCCGTCACCATGGCAGAGTACTATCGACAGATGGGGCTCAACGTTCTCATGCTTGCCGACTCCACGAGCCGCTGGGCCCAGGCAATGCGTGAGATGTCCGGTCGTCTTGAAGAGATACCGGGAGAAGAGGCCTTTCCCGCCTATCTCGAATCGGTTATCGCCGGTTTCTATGAGAGGGCCGGTGTGGTCAGACTCAAAGACGGCTCGATAGGATCAGTCACCATCGGTGGTACCGTAAGTCCCGCAGGAGGAAACTTCGAAGAACCTGTGACCCAGGCGACTTTGAAGGTCGTCGGTGCCTTCCACGGACTCTCGCGGGAACGGTCTGATGCAAGAAAATATCCAGCCATCCACCCCCTGGATAGCTGGAGTAAGTACAAGGGGGTCATTGAACCCCAGAAAACCGAATACGCCAGGCAGATTTTGCATCGAGGCGATGAGGTTGGACAAATGATGAAGGTTGTCGGTGAAGAAGGCACCAGCATTGATGATTATATCGTCTACCTCAAATCCGATTTTATCGATTATGTCTATCTGCAGCAGAACTCCTTTGATCCGGTCGATGCTGCGGTAGGCGTGGAGCGTCAGACCTACGTCTTTAATTTACTCTTCGAAATTATCGGTTCAGCCTATGATCTTTCCCAGAAGGATGAGGCACGAACCTATTTCAACCAGTTGCGCCAGCGCTTTCTCGACTTTAACGGAAGCGAATGGAAGTCTGATGAGTTTGTTGCTCAGGAGAAAAAGATCCGTCAGATGTTCGACGAAAAAAAGACCGGTTTTCAGGAAGATGCAAAACGGCTGCTAAAGCAGGCATAGTGAAAGGTGGGAGAAACGATGCGCAAAGTATACAGTAAAATTGAGGCGATCGCCGGAAGTGTTATTACCGTAAAGGCAGACGGGGTTCGCTATGATGATCTTGCGGTGGTAAGCAGCCGTCACGGTGAATCGCTTGCCAACGTTATCCGACTCGACGGAGACCGGGTTTCACTCCAGGTTTTTACCGGAGGTCGGGGAATATCCACCGGAGACGAGGTCCGTTTCCTTGGTCACCCGATGCAGATCTCCTATTCGGAAAATCTGCTCGGGCGGATTTTTACCGGAAGCGGAAAGCCCAGGGATAAAGGTCCCGAGCTTAAGGAGAATCTGATCGACATCGGCGGGCCTTCGGTAAATCCCGCCAAACGTATTATCCCCCGCAATATGATACGTACCGGTATTCCCATGATCGACCTCTTCAATACCCTGGTGGAAAGTCAGAAGCTGCCGATTTTTTCCGTTTCCGGAGAGCCCTACAACGAACTGTTGGCCCGGATTGCCATGCAGGCGGAAGTCGACCTGATCATTTTAGGGGGCATGGGGCTTAAATACGACGACTACCTCTATTTTAAAGAAACCCTTGAAGCCGGCGGAGCCATGAGCCGGACCATCTTCTTCGTCCACACGGCGGCGGATCCCATTGTTGAATGCCTTTTGGTTCCTGATATCGCCCTTGCCGTGGCTGAGAAGTTTGCCCTTGAAGGAAAGAAGGTGCTTGTCCTTCTTTCGGATATGACCAACTTCGCCGATGCCATGAAAGAGATGTCCATAACCATGGAACAGGTTCCCTCCAACCGTGGTTATCCCGGCGACCTTTACAGCCAGCTTGCAAGCAGATACGAAAAGGCAGTCGATTTTGAGGGATCCGGTTCCATCACCATCCTTGCCGTCACGACTATGCCGGGCGATGATGTTACCCATCCGGTTCCCGATAACACCGGATACATCACAGAGGGGCAGTATTACCTCAAAGGAGGAAGGATCGAACCTTTCGGTAGCCTTTCTAGACTGAAGCAGGCAGTCAACAAGGATACCAGAGAGGACCACAGGGCCCTCATGGACGGTATGATCAAACTCTATGCCGCATACAAGGAGTCACTGGAGAAACGATCCATGGGATTCCGTATGACCGACTGGGATACTAAGCTCCTGAAATACGGTGTACTCTTCGAAGGACAGAT
The DNA here is from genome assembly GCF_000378205.1 of Sediminispirochaeta bajacaliforniensis DSM 16054. Lineage (NCBI taxonomy): Bacteria > Pseudomonadati > Spirochaetota > Spirochaetia > Spirochaetales > Spirochaetaceae > Sediminispirochaeta > Sediminispirochaeta bajacaliforniensis. The sequence continues at coordinate 91,260 of NZ_KB899419.1, forward strand.
GATGGACCTTTCGGTGAATATCCCCCTCGAAAAAGCGCTGGACAACGGTTGGGAGATTCTTGCCGAATGTTTTACCAAGGAAGAGACCGGTCTGAGAACGGAATTGCTCAATAAGTTCTGGCCGAAAGGATGATGTGATGGCGGCGGTTAAGCTGACCAAAAACGAACAGAAAAAACAAAAGGATTCTCTTAAACGGTATCAGCGCTACCTTCCGACCCTTATGCTGAAAAAACAGCAGCTGCAGATGGTCATCCGTCAGGTCGAACAGAAGATCAGGGATATTGAGGCAAAGCAGAAACGGCTTCGTGATGATCTTGCAGAGTGGATAGCGGTATTTGGTGAGGATGTCGGAATAGGGGAGTTGATCCGGATCAAGGCTGTGGATCGGGAAATGGGAAATATTGCTGGTGTCGATATACCGGTATTTCGCGAGTTGCTTTTTGATACCATCCCCTACGACCTGTTTGAAAAGCCGCTTTGGGTTGATAAAGGTGTTGTGGCCCTGAAAGAGATTTCCGCCTTGGATGCTGAGATTGAAATCCTGCGACAGCAGGCCGACCTGTTGGGTGAGGAGTTACGGATTACGACTCAGCGGGTCAATCTTTTCGAAAAGGTAAAGATACCCGAAACAAAAAAGAATATCCGAAAGATTCAGATCTATCTTAGCGATCAGCAGACAGCTTCGGTCGTTCGCGGAAAGATTGCCAAGAACAAGATTGTGAGGGTCTCTTAGCAATGATTGTACCAATGAAAAAGGTGGTTTTGGTTACCACCGAGACACGAAAGAGCGATTCGATTGCAAAACTGCGTGATTTCGGCCTGCTTCATATTGAACAGCTGGCCGGAAGCGGTGAGCGATTGGAAGAGCTGAAAAAAACCAGAGACATGGTGGACCGTGCGATCTTCACACTTTCGCCGGATGCCTCGGAGGAGGGCGGCGGTCCTTCATCCTTTGATGCTGCGTTGGAACTGGCTCGAAGGGTGAACCGACAGGCCGAACGTATCCGGGAATTGTCCGATGATGTGGAACGCTTTGATCGGGAACGTGAACAGGTCGTACCCTGGGGCGATTTTGATCCACTGGTGATAGCGGAACTGAAAAAACGGGGGATAGCCCTGCGGCTTTTCGAGCTTAGTGCTGATCAGGCAAAGGCTGCCGCTACGGTGAAAAACCTTTTTCCCGTCCGAACAACAAAAAGTGTTCGCTACGTTGCTGTCGTTGATGATGGAAACCTCGATATCGGGGGTTGGAAAGAGTTCCTGCCTCCCGAAACATCACTTTCCGAGATCGAAGGCGTGATTAAAGACCGACGTTCACAGATCGCCCATATTCAAGAAGAGCTTGATCGTCTTTCTGCAAGCCGGGGTCGCTTGGTAAGGGTGCTCGATGAATTGAATGGGATGGTCCAGTTTGAGAATATTGTAACCGGTATGCACTCGGAGGGAACGATCGTTTACCTGAAGGGATTTATTCCTGAAAAGCGAAGCGAAGCTATCAAGAAAATGGCCACCGAGAACGGGATGGGGATTATCATTACGAATCCCGATGATGAGGACCAAGTTCCGACCCTGGTTGAAAATCCCAAGGCTATCTCCATTATTCAGCCGGTTTTCGGTATGTTGGGAACCATCCCCGGCTACCACGAACGGGATATTAGTCTCTTTTTCCTTATCTTTTTCAGCATCTTTTTTGCCATGATCATCGGCGATGCAGGATACGGACTGATCTTTCTCATCCCTGGTCTGCTTGGAATGCGAAGCGGCAAGAAAAAAACAGGGAAAGTCCCTACTGCCATGGTGTTGCTTACGGTTCTGAGTTCCTGCACAGTGGTTTGGGGTGCCATTACCGGTACCTGGTTTGGATCTCAATTCCTGGCGGATCTTCCCCCCATAAAGGCCTTGACGATCCCTGCCATAGCCAGTTTCGGCTCTGAAGAGAGTTCCCAAATGATAAAGTTTATTTGTTTTGTATTGGGAACAATACACCTCTCTATTGCCCACATCTGGAATTTTATGACGGAACTGAGAAAAAAGCCCAAAATCCGTGCCTTTGCTCAGCTTGGTTGGCTCTCTATGGTTTTAGGACTTTTTTACCTTGTGCTGAATCTTGTTCTTGATGCCGAAAAATTTCCTATGCCGACCTACAGCATCTATATGCTCATCGGCGGTTTGGCTGCCGTCTTCCTTTTTGGTCAGCAAGAAGGAAATTTTATCAAGGGTGTTATTAAAGGGATCGGTGGTTTTTTGACGACATTCTTGGATTCGATTTCCGCCTTTTCCGATATTATCAGTTATATACGACTCTTTGCCGTTGGACTCGCAACGGTGGAGATCGCAAAAAGCTTCAATGCCATGGCTTCCGGATTGGGGAACGACGTTGTTGGGATTATCGGTAGTGTTCTGATCCTCCTCCTCGGTCATGGACTGAATCTTGCCATGGGAGCGCTTTCCGTGATCGTGCATGGTATACGATTGAATGTACTGGAGTTTTCAGGTCACCTGGGAATGGAATGGACTGGGGTTGCGTACGACCCCTTTCGAAAAAAAGAAACGAAGTAAATACTTCATTTAGAAAGAAGGAGAGAGCAGATGAACTTCGGAATGTTAGGAATTGGAGCGGCCCTTGCTTTTTCGGCAATGGGATCGGCCCTCGGCGCTGGTGCCGCCGGAATGGCTGCAGTTGGTGCATGGAAAAAGTGCTTTGCACAGAACAAACCGGCACCATTCATGCTGGTTGCCTTTGTTGGGGCTCCCCTTACACAGACCATCTACGGGTATATTCTGATGAATACCCTTAAAGGGGTTGCCGATACGGCGAATGGCTGGCTTTTGCTTGGTGTAGGCTTGTTCGGCGGTATTGCAATGGGACTTTCCGCTCTTTTTCAGGGAAAGGCTGCTGCATATGCATCCGATGCCTTGGCTGAGACCGGTAAGGGATTTGGTAACTACATCATGGTCCTTGGTTTGATCGAGACGGTTGCCTTGTTCGTCATGGTATTTATGATGGGTGTTGTCGGTTAGGCACACGAACTTCATGTATATAAAGCCGGTCCACCGCCGATGGCATACGGATCGGCTTTTTTTAAAGTGGTGTAATGAGCATGCTACGAGAAAAAATTCCCGTCGGGGATCTCTTTATAGGAGGTGACGCCCCCGTAACGGTTCAAACCATGTGGAAACGTCCTCTTGTTGGTGAAAATATTGATGATGTTTTGGCATCCATACATGATTTTGCGGCCTTTGGATGTGATCTGATACGGTTTTCGGCTCCCCGTCTTGAAGATGCGGGAATCATCGGATTGATTGCCAAAAGGAGCCCGATTCCGATCGTTGCGGATATTCATTTTGATTATCGCATTGCTCTTGAGGCCATTCGTGCAGGTGTCCATAAGGTCCGCATTAATCCTGGAAATATAGGATCACGGGAAAAGGCCGAAACGGTGCTTCGTGCGGCCGCCGATGCCGGGGTTGCAATTCGCGTTGGTATAAACGGAGGATCTCTGCCTCGAACGCTTCGTAATCACCCCGATCGTGGAGAGGCCATGCTACTTGCTGCCGAAGAAGAGATCGGTATTCTTGAAAAAATAGGTTTTAGCCGGGTGGTTTTCAGCCTGAAATCGTCCGATATTGAAAGCAGTGTGAAGGCCAATACCCTTTTTTCACAGCGATATCGTTATCCTCTGCATATCGGTCTTACAGAATCAGGGCCTTTGGTCCCCGGAACGGTAAAGTCGTCGATTATGATCTCTCGCCTTTTGCTTATGGGCATCGGTGATACTATCCGTGTGAGTCTTTCCGAAGAACCGGTCAAAGAGGTGATGGCCGGAGTTGAGATCCTCAAAGCTCTTGGACTTCGGAAGAATGGGGTCAGGATTATCAGCTGTCCCCGGTGTGGCCGTTCGACCTTCGACCCGCATGCTTTCCTTGCCCGGTATGAAAAAGAGTTATTGAAAAGCGACAAATCACTTACGGTTGCGGTTATGGGGTGTGTTGTGAACGGTCCTGAAGAGGCCCGTCACGCAGACATTGGCATAACCGGCGCAGGAAGGGAAGTGATTGTCTTTCGGAAAGGGTCTATAGTCTATAAAGGGGAAGCGGAAAGGGCGTACAAGGCCTTTTGGGAACAATTTGCAGCCTTTGAAGGGTGATCGATCGGGAGGAATTTACGGTGGTGAAAGCTTGCAGACATGGTGGTGGAAGCGTTTTCCTCATCGGCATGATACTTCTCTTCTGTCTTGTTCCTGGGCTTTTTTCACAAAGTACCGAGGGCCCCCCTTCCTGGATCTTGCTGGAACGGGGAAAGAATTCCTTTCACGACGGTGAGTTGGGAGTGGCCCTATTCTACTTTAGAAAGACCTTGGAGCGGGGGGATCTCATAGCCGACGGATATACCTGGACGGGAAAGGTGTATGAGGCGGAAGGTGAACTCGTTCTGGCGGAGCAGGCATATCGCAACGCCATCGAGCATGAAAAGAGTTTCTACGTGTGGGAAGAACGCTATACCCCGCGAAAGCTTCTTGCGAGGGTTCTTGAGCGGGAAGGTAAGCAGGAAGAAGCAATCGCCGTGTATGCAGAGATTATCTCGATGCAGAAAAAAGAGTATCCTGTTCAGGAAATTCCCGATAAACTTCTCTTGAGTAACTACCTCGAAAAGGGTCCTGATAAATTTCTTGAGCTCTACCGCCCCGAAGGCAGCCAGACAATTCCCGCCCATGCCGCCTTGGGTACTCTTTTTATGGAAAAAGGGGAGAGTGATGCGGCAATGGGACATTTACTGCTTGCATGTACCATCCCGCTTTCCATGACAATCGATCTCCTTTTATCCCGAGAGCCTGGATATCGCTTTATCACCACCTCTTACGGTTATGAAAATACCTTGAACCTTTTGAAAAAGGGAGAGGCCGATGACGATATCGCGCTTTTTTTCGAGGATGCGGGAATGTATGAGTCACTCTACCATTTTGCTTCTCTGTTGGAACAGGAGGGGGCAAAAGAGCGTGCCCTGGAACTCTTTACCATTCTGACCTACCTTAACGGCGGTGGCCGTTGGCGTCTTCTTGCAGAAGATGCGCTTGCCGGTTTTTAGGAAATTTCGTACTCTCCTGTTTATGAATAAGATCATCATCAAGGGTGCCAGAGAGCATAATCTGAAAAATATCGATATTGAGTTGCCGAGAGACAGTTTGATTGTGGTGTCCGGACTTAGCGGCTCCGGCAAATCAAGCCTTGCCTTTGATACCATCTTTGCAGAGGGGCAGAGGCGTTATGTCGAATCCCTTTCTGCCTATGCCCGGCAGTTTCTCGGAAGAATGGATAAACCCGATCTCGACTATATTGAGGGGCTGAGTCCCGCCATCAGCATAGAACAGAAGACGACCCACAAGAATCCCCGTTCGACGGTGGGAACTGTTACGGAAATTTACGACTATTACCGACTTCTATGGGCCCGTATCGGAAAGGCCTATTGTCCCAATTGCGGTGATCCCATCCAGGAACAGTCGATCGATCAAATCCTCGATATATTGCTTTCGCATCCGATAGATACGAAATTGATGATCCTTGCTCCTGTTATTCGGGGGAAGAAGGGGGAACATCAGAAGATATTTGAAGATGCAAGGAAGGCAGGATTTGTTCGTGTTCGGGTTGATGGCCAGGTAGCTTCCTTGGATGAAGAGTTTACACTCGAAAAGAACAAAAAGCACACCATTGAGATTGTGGTTTCCAGATTGAAGATGAGTCGCGATATGCGAAAGCGACTTGCCGAGGACGTAGAAACCGCCCTTTCCGTTGCCGATGGTTCTCTGATCGCCGTTACGGCAACAAAGGATGACGAGAAAGAGACGTTTTTTTCCCAGAAAAATGCCTGCCATCGCTGTGGGTTTAGTATGCCGGAACTTCAACCCCGGCTCTTCAGTTTCAATAATCCCTACGGAGCCTGTCCCGTTTGTTCAGGACTCGGGATGACCCTGGAGTTCGACCCGAAACTGGTGGTTCCGGATAAGTCCCTCTCCTTCAATCAGGGGGGGGTCGCTACCGCAAATCCCGATTCGGCCTGGCATCGTAGCTGGTTTGAGGCTTTGGCGGAACATTACGATTTTTCTCTTGATACCCCCTTGGATGAGCTTCCCGAGAAAATTTTCGATATTATCTTAAACGGCAGCGATGACGAAATCGATGTTACCTACGTGAACAGGAAGAAGACGGGTAAGTTCGAGTATTCGACCCAGTTCCGCGGGGTCCTCAACGACCTGAAACGGCGATACCTGGAAACAAGTTCCGAGGGGATAAAACAGTGGCTCGAAAGTTTTATGTCACAGAAAGAGTGTCCTGCCTGTGGCGGAAAGCGGCTGAAACCTGAAGCACTTTCCGTAAAGGTCGGAGGGGTTTCGATTTTTGACCTCACCAGCCTTTCCGTGGATGATTCTCTCAGCTTTTTTTCGAAGCTGAAACTAAGCGAGACCGAAAAAAAGATATCATCTCAGATTATGAAAGAGATCGTCGACAGGCTCACCTTCATGAAGAGTGTCGGTCTGGAATACCTCACATTGGAGCGTCGTGCAAGTACCCTTTCCGGAGGAGAAGCCCAACGAATCCGTCTTGCGACCCAGATAGGATCAAGTCTTGTCGGTGTTCTCTATATCCTGGATGAACCAACCATCGGTTTACATCAACGCGATAACGATCGACTCATTGCAACCCTGAAGCATCTTCGGGATATTGGCAATACACTGATTGTTGTGGAACATGACGAGCAAACCCTTCGTACTGCCGATTACATTGTGGATCTCGGTCCCGGGGCTGGCGTTCATGGGGGGCATGTTATTGCGAAAGGAACCTTGGAAGAGATCCTTGCAAATAAAAAAAGTATAACGGGAAGGTTTCTTAGCGGAAGAGAGGTTATTGCCGTTCCTCAGGAGCGCAGGCAAGGTAACGGAAACCAGATCCTCCTTAAAGGAGCCAGGGAGCACAATCTAAAAGGGATAGATGTTGCCATCCCGCTGGGAAAGATGGTGGTTGTCACAGGGGTGAGCGGGTCCGGAAAGTCGACGTTGGTAAGCGATGTTCTTTTTCCCGCAATCTCGAATCGAGTGGGGAAAAGCAAACTCCCCGAGGCTTCCTACGATGAAATTCTGGGACTCGAAAACATCGATAAGATCATAAATATCGATCAGTCTCCCATCGGAAGGACCCCGAGGTCGAACCCCGCTACCTATGTTGGCCTCTTTACTCCTATTCGCGAGCTTTTTGCCTCTCTTCCCGATGCAAAGGCACGGGGATACAAACCCGGCCGCTTCTCTTTTAATGTGAAGGGAGGGCGTTGTGAACATTGTCAGGGCGATGGAACGATTAAAATCGAGATGCATTTCCTGCCCGATGTTTACATCACCTGCGATGTGTGTAAGGGAAAGCGCTTCAATCGGGAGACCCTCGATATCCGATATAAGGGAAAAAATATTCACGAGGTCCTAGAAATGACTGTAGAAGAGGCCCGTGAATTCTTTTCTCACATACCCTCTGTCAAACGTAAACTTGATACCCTCCATTCTGTGGGGCTCGACTATATTAAACTTGGACAATCCGCCTTGACGCTTTCGGGAGGGGAGGCTCAACGGGTGAAGTTGAGCCTGGAATTGTCTAAGCGCAGCACCGGAAAGACCTTCTATCTTCTGGATGAACCGACGACAGGGCTTCATTTTGCCGATGTAAAGAAATTGATGGAAGTGCTCCACCAGTTGGTGGATATGGGAAATACGGTGCTTTTGATTGAACATAATCTCGACGTGATCAAACAGGCAGATCATATTATCGATCTTGGTCCTGAAGGTGGAGCGGCAGGAGGGCAGGTGGTCGTCACCGGTACTCCCGAAGAAGTGGCTCGGTACAAGAAGAGCTATACCGGCCGTTATCTGCAGGATCTCTTGGACGGGAGATGAAGCAAGGGGCACGCAACTATTGTATGATGTACTGCCTCACCCTCGTTTGGGCAATGACTTTGTTGTTTTTGGGGGTGCAGCTACTTTCCGCCGAGACGACGATTCGTGTGGAGGAGGCGGAATCTGCAGAGAGTTACAGCGATCCCCAATCAAAAGAGCACTATTTTGAACTGCAGGGAGATGTCTCCATCACCCTTGATGATAAAAAGAATGGAACCCTTCACAAGGTAACGGCCGACTATATATTGTTTAATCGGGATACCGGGGTCCTCTCCGCGAAGGGAAACGTCGTGTATGAGCTTGTCCGCAACGACAGTTCCGAGCTCTTTCGCGGAGAAAGCCTTGTGTTCAATACCGAAGATTGGTCGGGAACCTTTTTTTCCGGTGCCAGCAGTAAGGAGGAGACGGTAGAAGAGAAGAGTGTCACCTTCTTTTACAGCGGAAGGAGCATTCGACGTTTTTCCGACGGAAGTGTGGTCCTTGACGACGGTGTTATCTCCTCCAGCGGTCTGGAAGAGCCTTACTACCGTATTAAGGCCAAGCGCATAACCATTTTTCGTCCCGGGGAGTGGGCCGTAAAGGATGCCACCCTATATCTTGGGAGAATTCCAATACTCCCTCTTCCCTATTTTTTCATGCCGGGCGACACCCTTTTTATCCATCCGAACTTCGGTTACAACCTGACAAAGGGATATTTCCTTCAAACCACGACCTATCTTCGCGGTCAATCTAAGGAGGAAGACGAGAGCGGATTGTCCTTTCTGGAATATCTCGATGGATCTTCGGATTCGTTTCGTTATGAACGTGATGGGCTTTTTCTTACAAAGGTTCCGAACAAAGATAATGAGGAGCCAAATAACGGTTATATCAAAGTGGTTGCCGACTACTATACCTATCTCGGCCTGCTTACGGCACTTCAAGGCGAGTATGAGGCCTTGGGGGCATGGCAGAATCTTTTTTTCTATGCTGGTATAGCCGAAACCAGGGAAATTGATCAAAGTTCCTACGGCTACACGACCCTTATCGAAGATGACGGAAGCTATGATGTTGACTGGCAGGAGCCCATGATCCTGGGTAATACCTTTCCCTTTCGCTTTCGTTTTGATTTTTCCGGTGAACGGGAATTGACAAAGTGGTTTACCCTTTCGATGGATCTTCCTCTTTACTCCGATCCCACGGTACGTAGTGATTTTCTGCCTCGCAAAGAGGGAATGCAGTGGAAGAGCTTTATCGATTCCGATTCTGTTCTCGAGGATGAAAGTGGGGATGCCGAGGACGAGGATGAAGAGCTGAATCCGGGCATTGAAATTAGTTCTACCGATCCTCTGGTACTTTCGGAACGGGGGGATATCACCTTTACCCTCAACTCTTTGGCCATAGCCGCAATACTTGCTTCGAAAGATGGTTCAGGAACTACACTATATCCTCTAGGCTATTACTATCCGGAATCTTTTGACCTTCCTAATCTCTCCTTTTCCCTTACAGGTTCTCTTTTTGATACCTTTTCCACATCCCTTCAGACAAGCCAAGGGGATAGCGAATCTGATCCTTCGGCTGAAGATGGCATTGCATCGCCCGGAGCCTGGCCGGGAGATCGTAACGTCGCAAACGATGTATTCGATATCGCGGTGGAAGGGGAAGGAGCTGCTCCCTCTTCCATATCAGGGGATGTTGACTCCTCCTCAAACAATCCCTCTCTTTTTCAAAATTCCCTTGGTTTCAGCATCAAGCCGATCGCGTCACAGGAAAATGTATACAACGTTACCGATTATGCTTCCGCCGAAGATGTCTCCCTGGATACGGATTACACCCTTACCAAGCTGACCGGAACTGCGGCCCTTAATTACAAGGCCGCGATATGGCAGGATTTTTTCAGCTTTGAAAATAAGGTACTCTTTTCCGGAACATACCAAGACCATACCATATATAGTGACGAGTTGGACTCCGATTACGGAGAGGATGCCGATGAGTCTGCGACCCGTTATGATGTGACAAATAGCTTTGCCGCTACCTGGAAGCCTTTTCTTGCCAGCGATCTGTGGAACGATTCTTCAGTCGTGTATGAAGGAACAAGTACCGTGCTTGCCGGTAGATGGGAGGGAGACAGCGACACAAGTTTCAATACGATCCCATTGACCTGGAGTGAAGACAGTATCACCAATCATCTATTTACGACCTCTTTTGTACGTAAGGAGGTGGAAGGCAGCCAAAGCCTTTCGACTACGCTGCAGTTGCCGCCAAAGGATCTTTATGTTAAGCCTGTTTTGGCCGTTGAAAACAACTGGATGAAACTGAGCGGAAAGGGAATATGGACCTATACCGCGCATGATTGGTATTCTGATTATCTCATTTGGGAACTTGGTATAACCCCCTTCGATTGGCTGAAACTCAACGAAAAGGTCGACCTTGGAATGGATTCAGACGACCATGATCTTGCCGCCTCCACTGTCGCTTTTTCTTTCTTCGATGAAAACATCGAACTCAGCAATGCCCTTACCTGGGATTTCGACGATCAGGAGATCGATAGCTACGAGGGTGGGGTGACACTTTTCCCGCTTTATGTTGATTTTTTGGCCAAAAGGGCTTACGACTATGACTTGACGGATTCTGGCTGGAAAAAAGATTCTGATGACTGGGCTTTCAGGCCGTACAGCGTTGAGACGGGACTCAAATTTAAATTCGATCCCGATCCCTTTTGGAAGCGACGAATCAATTTGTCACTTTCGCTCGATAGCTCATGGGAAATGAATCTTATCAGATATTCGGAAAATGAGTTCACCTTCGATCTCTCATTCAAGCTTTCGATAGCTGAATTCCTTGATATCGAATTTTCTTCGGTCTCCAGCAATACGCTTACCTATCAATATTTTGATACCTATTCCGATGATCCTCTAAATATACTGACCGATCTTTTGGACTCTTTTGCCTTTTTCGACCGATCAAGGCGAGAAGCTTCCAATTTTAACCTTGAAAGTATTTCGATAAAAGCTGTACATTCCATGCGGGACTGGGATCTCAACTTTGTCTATTCGGGGAGACCTAAGCTTGTTGATAATGATGACGGACTCTCCTATTATCAGTGGCAACCGGAATTTTCGATTTTTCTGCAATGGCGGCCCATTCCGGAGATTAAAAAAGAGGTCTCATACAGCGACGATGAGTATGATTGGTAGTCGTTTCCCGACCTTGACGATTCCATACTCTCTTGGCTACACTACAAAAAGGAGTGTTTATTGAGCGATTCATTTACCATAGTCTTGGACGACAACCGTTTTCTGCGGGATATTTGTGGTCCTCAGGACGAAAATTTGCGTGGGCTTGAGCATCTGCTTGGTGCAAGAGTTGTCGCAAAGGGCAACGAAGTGATTCTTGATAGTGCCGATACCGAAACGAAGGAGTTGTTCAGCAATCTAATCGGAAGAATGAAGGCGCACAGAAAGGCGGGGCAGGTTGTAACGCCGACCGTCGTCAAGACCATTTTTTCATCGCTTACCCAAAACGGCGAAGAAAAGACCGATATGTTATCGGATCTTAATATCTCGATACCAAGTAGCCCGAAGGTTTTCCCCCGAAACTACCATCAGGCAGCTTATATTGATGCCATGTCCTCCAACGATCTTGTTTTCGGAATCGGTCCGGCCGGTACGGGGAAAACTTTTTTGGCGGTTGCTCACGCCTTAAAAGAGATTCTTGAACGTAAAAAGAAGAAACTTATCCTGACCAGGCCGGTGGTGGAAGCGGGAGAGAGCCTTGGGTTTCTTCCGGGAGACCTTGCACAGAAAATAAGCCCCTATCTTCGCCCTCTGTACGATGCCATGGATCGGCTTATCTCCTATCAAGTTTTGAATCGTCTTGAGGAGAGTCGGATCATCGAGATCGCTCCGTTGGCGTACATGCGCGGCCGAAGCCTCTCGGAGAGTTACATCATCCTGGATGAAGCCCAGAATACAACACGCGAGCAGATGAAAATGTTCCTCACCAGGATTGGAGAAAATTCGAAGGCGATCATCACCGGTGATATTACCCAGATCGATCTCCCTGGAAAGCAGCAATCGGGACTCATTCATGCTATGCAGGTGTTATCTTCGATTGACGAGATCCGATTTTGCCATTTTGAATCGGCCGATGTGGTAAGGAACGGACTGGTAAGAAAAATCGTACACGCATATGAACGTGAAGAAGCAAAATAGTATCCATTTGTCTCATCGTGCCGCTCCGATCGCTACGGCGGCGGCGTTTCTTGTTGCCGCCGTGCTTTCGCTTTTTTCTCCGCAAATGGGTGGTTTCCTCTTTCGGGAAAATTACAGCCGCTTTTCCACCGGGCAGATTGCCGATCGTGATCTGGTCGCTCCAAAAGCCGTTGAGTATGTGAAGTCGACGGAAACCGCACGAAAGATCGAAGAGGCCCGTGCGCAGGTCTTACCCGTCTATGCGGCCCAGGAAAAGGCCATCTTGGAAAGCCTGCATAGTCTCGAACAGTTTTTTGATTATCTGAATGACAAGAGAGCCGTGGGAAATTCTTCTTCTCTTTTGGCGGAAATTGAGTCGCGATTCTCGGTGAGACTTGATCAAAGAGAGCTTGAGCTCCTCCTTCAGGGAAATACAACATCGAGTTCCCTGTTTCCGCTTATTGAAGAGCTTGTTACCGATTTTATGGAGCATGGTGTTTTCGAGTCGCTGCCGCAAGTTTCGGGAGATTCCATCACGCTTCAGCGGTGGGAGCATGGAGAGAAGGGAAAGAGTGTTCTTAGCATCGGTGATCTGATCATTCCCTCACGGATTCCCGATGCCGTTCGCAGTTCTCTGGCTGGGACCGGCATAGATGAGGTGAGTCTCGATCTCATCGAAAAATTGACACTCCACTTCATCACTCCGAATGTCAGGTTCGATTCGGTCCTGACGGAAGAGGCAAAGGATAAAGCCGCAGCCGGTGTCGCGCCGGTAACCGGAAAAATCGAAGAGGGGGAGCGGGTCATTCGAAAGGGTTTTATCGTTACCGAAAACGATATGGAGAAGATTCGGGCAATAAGTCAAGCGCAGACAGGCATTCAATACGGCATGATCATTGCCACCTTCCTGTACCTTGCCCTCATGTTTTTTCTCGGTTTCATTCTTCTTTCCCCTTATTTGCAGCCCCGCTGGCGTACATTCCAGTTTCTCATGCTAATGTTGATAACATGGCTCTTCTTTTTTGCAAGTGCTGCCCTTTCCTTTTTCCTTACGGGAGAGGATTGGACCATGTTGCGGGCTTTTTTCCTCCCTTCCGCTCTTGTTTCAATGCTTATAACCAGCATGATCGGTGAGAAGGCCGCTTTTCTTTTGATCTTTCTTTCCGCCTTTTCCATTGTGCCTTTTGTACCGATTGGAAAGATGGATTTAATCTTTATTATCGTTTCCGGTTTAACCGGTATTCATGTCATCCGAAAATCGGAGCGAAGGATAGATCTCGTACGGGGTGGGGCGTTAATCTCTTTTATTCACCTTTTGATGGTCCTGGTAATCGGCTTGCTCTCGAAGAAGCCTGTGTCTTGGTTTGCTTCGGCAGCAGGTCTTGCCATTATTAATGCTCTGGCCTGTACGGTTCTCAATTTGACGATTCTTCCCGTAATTGAACATTTTCTGAATGCTCCTACGGTATTTAGGCTCATCGAACTTTCCGATATGAATACCCCGCTGTTTAAGCGGATGATTATGGCTGCTCCCGGTACCTACAGCCATTCCGTCAGTGTTGCCAATATGGCTGAATCTGCCTGCAGGGCGATCGGAGCGAATCATCTGCTTGCAAGGGTAGGAGCCTACTACCATGATATAGGAAAGATTGAACAGCCGGAATATTTTATAGAAAACCAGACCGGTAACAATAAACATGACGAGCTTAAGCCAAGTCTGTCGGTTGCGGTTATCAAAAGTCATGTTAAGATTGGAATAGAGAAAGCAAAGGAGTTGAGGCTTCCTCCCGAGGTGGTCGATATTGTTGGTCAGCACCATGGTAACGGTTTGATTGAATACTTTTATACCGAGGCCTTGAAAAATGAAGAGGAAAATCAGAAGATAAGTCCGGAGGAGTACTCCTATAATGGGTCCCCGCCGGTTTCCAGAGAGGCTGCGGTCGTTATGCTCGCCGATACCATAGAGGCGGCCACGCGTACACTGAAAAAACCGACTGTTGCGAAGCTCGAAAAATTTATTTGGTCTAAGATTATGGATAAAGTGATAAACCGGCAGATGATAAATTGTGATCTTACCTTTCGGGATATGGAGAAGATCAAACAGAGTTTTGTTCAGATACTTGCCGGACACTTCCATTCTCGCATAGAATACCCTAAAGCGGAGGAAGGAAAACGTAAAACCCATGAACAGAGTTGAAGTCGACGCCAAAGATGTTGAACCGCCGTCGTGGTTGCCCGCGATCGGACCTTTTTGTGTGGCAGTGCTGCGTTCTCTGGATATTTTGAACTGGGAACTTTCCATTCTCTTTTGCAACGATGATACCATAAGGGACCTAAACAGAACCTGGCGTGGCATCGATGCACCTACCGATGTGCTATCATTCAGTCAACTGGAAGAAGAAAACGTTGTTTCCGGATCCGAAGATGGATCGGTATACGCCGGCGATATTGTAATTTCTCTTGATACCCTTGATCTTCATTCGAAACTCTTCTCTGTAACCCGCGAAGAGGAGCTGAAGCGTCTGTTGATTCATGGGATTCTCCATCTCGCCGGTTATGATCATGAAACGAACGAAGGCAGCGAACCGATGTTGACGCTGCAGGAACAGATCGTGAAAACTTTTTCAGGAGTGAGGCTGTTTTGAAACGCACTGGTATCCTTGGTAAGTTGTTCGGTCGAAGCAACAATTCCGAGGAAGAGAATTTCAGTAATTTAAATTTCGAAGAACAGGATATGATTAAGGGGGTCGTAACCCTCTCCGACACAACGGTGAAAGAGGTGATGGTGCCTCGAATCGACGTGGAGTTCATCAGTAACGAGGCCTCCAAGCAAGACTTGCTGGAAGCCATGATTCATTACGGCTATTCTCGCTATCCGGTCTATAAGGACACTATCGATAATGTCGTCGGTGTTCTGTATGTAAAGGATCTTCTGCCGGCATTTATGAGAAACGAGGCGATCGACATTGGTCTGGTTGCCAGAAAGCCCTATTTCGTACCGGAAAGCAAGCGATTGGATTCTCTCCTTAAGGAATTCCGTCGTCGAAAGGTACACATCGCCGTGTCCGTTGACGAATACGGCGGTGTTTCGGGTATCGTTTGTCTGGAGGATATCATTGAGGAGATTGTCGGCGATATTCAGGACGAGTTCGACAACGAAGAGGAAGATATTCTCGAAATAGGCGAGGGGGTCTATCTCTGTGATGCCCGGGTCGATATTGAAGACCTGAACGAGCAGGTAAAACTTCAACTGCCCGATGATGATTTTGATACCTTGGGCGGTTTTGTCTTTGATCTTTTTGGGAAAATTCCTGTCCGCTATGAAAAAGTGACCTATAATAATCTTGATTTCATTATTCAAGATATGGAAGGACACAAAATTAAAACGGTGAAGGTGATAAAGAGGGATGCCGCTGTTACGGCCTAATGTCTGCAGATTTGTACCTGCTCTCCTGTTTTTCCTCCTCTGTATCAATGTGCTTTGGGGACAGTCTAAGGCTGTGGAACTTTACACGCAGGGGGAGGCGGCCAGGAATAGCGGGAAGAGCGAGCTCGCAATGGAGCTCTATAAGGCATCTCTTCAGGAGAATCCCAATTATCGTGAACCCTATCTGCGTTTGGCGGAGATCGCCTTTTATGAGGGTTCTTCGGAAGAGGCCCTTGCCTACGCCGATACTGCTGCAAAGCTTGGTAAAGAAGCAAGTGATGTGGAGGTTTTGCGCGGGCGAATACTGACGGATCTGGGAAGGTTCATCGAAGCCCAGGAGCTTCTTTCGACTGTGCTTTCAAAACAGCCGAACCTTGTTTCCGCCTATCGTGCAATGGGGGAGCTGGAGATTGCCAGGGGGAGTCTGCGTCGTGCATTGGTATGGTATGATAAGGCGCTGAATATCGATCCTGTCAATCGAATTGCTTTGCTTTCATCGGTGCCGGTGACGGATGCGCTTGAGCAGTGGAACGATTCGGAACAGGTTCTCCTGAGGGCTGTAGAGCTCTATCCCGAATCATTTTTCGTACATTTGACTGCCGCTCGGCACTATCTTGAGATAAACGATCTTTCCCGTGCCGAATATCATTGTGATGTGGCTCTTCGTATAGAACCGGAAAATCGCGATGCTCTTCTCTTATATGCCCTCGTTCTTTCCAGACAGGGGCGTTATGAGGATCTTCTCAATAGACTCAACCCGGGCGGTTCAAGAGAATCGGCCGCATCTCTTCTTGACGATTATCTTGGTTATTATCTGAGAGGATCGGCACAGAAGGCTCTCGGTCGTTACCGGGAAGCCCTTGACTCCTTTTCCGCCGTCCTCCGTCTTCGTCCGGAGGATCAGATAAGCCGGATCGTTTATGAGCAGATTCTTTCATCCGAAGTCGATCGAAGTCTTGATGAAAATAAAAAAAGAATCGATGAGGCTGTCTCGTACCATCTTACCCTTGCCGATCGGTATCGAGGTCGGAATCGTACGGATAGCGCGATGCGGGAGGTTCGCAGGGCTCTCAAACTTGATCCCGACTCTTTCTCCGCACGCCGGATGTATGCCGATTTATGGTTGTTGAAAGGTTTTCCGGCAAAGCAACTCTCAATTCTTGAAGTGATAGAACGTCAGGGAAAGCTCGATACTTCGACTGCCGATACTCTCGAAGTATATCGCCATGAGCTCAACCAATCCGTTTCCGAGCGCTGGAATGTTGATCAGTTTTCACTTGATAGGTTCCGTTATCGAATTCCGGTATATATCAGCGGTGAGAGAGGGGCAATGCTCCACTCGCTGAGCAAGAATGAACTGGCTTCTTATGTCGCCCATGTGATGAACGGATATGAAAAGCTTTCGGTTCCCGAGGCGGCGGAAGTCGGTTCGTTTGCAGAAGCCTATGGCCGGGCCCGGGCTCTTTCCGCTCATTATTTTGCACTCATCGTTCTTTCTGAGGACGAAAGAAGTTTTACCCTCGATTCCGAATTGTACGGCGGTTCCACCGGGGCCCTTATAGAGCGTCAGAGAATCTACCGTACAGGAAATGAACGGGTGACCGATGCTATCGGTATTTGGGTCGACCGCCTCGATGCCGACTTGCCTGCCCTTGGTAAAATGCTGCGCTATTCCTTCGCGTCGGGCCTTATGGATCTGGGAACCATTGACGGGGTGGAGAACGATGAGGCCTTCATGATCTTGCCGAAGGATAAACTTACTGTGCGAAAAGAGGGGCTCGGCCTTCGTTTCGAAGCCTCAGATGCGGTGGGAACCTTCACCGTTACTTCAATGGATGAAATGGTTTCTGAAGGGGATGTGGCCTCGAATCGGTTCTATGACCTTATTAATCCTGGGGATTGGGTGGTTAAAGAGCCCGGTCCCGACTCGTCTTCGCCCCCAAACGGCTCTGTTCAGGCCCCTTCACAGCCGTTGTCCCAGACCGATGTGTATAAATCGGTGTCTGGGATACGGTGATTGATTGACACGTAAAATCCTTTTCCGTATAGTTTAAACACAATTGCGTTTATTCCAATTCAGGAGGATAAAATGAAAATAGCGATTAATGGATTTGGAAGGATCGGTCGGAGTGTTTTTCGTGCCGCCTTCGAGAGAAGCGAGATTGAAATCGTAGCAATTAACGACATTACAAATGCGAAGACCTTGGCACACTTGCTCAAGTACGATTCTATCTACGGTGTTTCCAAGTATGAAATTTCCGCAAGCGACAATGCCATTACCGTCGGCGGAAGGACCATCAAGGTTCTTGCCGAGCGTGATCCCAAGAATCTCCCCTGGAAAGAACTTGGTGTGGATGTTGCCATCGAGTCTACCGGTATTTTTCGGACTGCAAGCGGCCCGAAGGGTGGATACAAAGATCATATCACCGCCGGTGCAAAGCGGGTAATCCTCACCGTTCCTGCGAAGGATGAGGTTGATAAGACCATCGTTCTCGGTGTCAATGAAGACAAGCTTACGGACAAGGATCTTGCCGTTTCCAACGCGTCTTGTACCACCAACTGTCTTGCCCCTGTTGCCAAGGTTCTGAATGATAGCTTCGGTATCGTTGAAGGATTGATGACCACCGTTCACTCCTACACCTCTGATCAGCGTCTGCATGATGCTCCCCACAGTGATCTCCGCCGGGCACGGGCTGCGGCTCTTTCCATCATTCCCACTTCCACCGGTGCGGCAAAAGCTGTTGGGATCGTTATTCCAGAGTTGAATGGAAAGCTCAATGGTATTGCCATGAGAGTTCCCACCCCCACCGGTTCCATTGTCGACCTGACCGTTCGTCTTGAGAAGGATCCCTCGGTCGAAGAGCTCAACGCTGCCATGAAGAAGGCTGCCGAAGGTCCTATGAAGGGTGTCCTTGAGTATACCGAAGACCCCATTGTTTCTATGGATATTGTTGGCAATGCCCATTCTTCGATTTTTGATGCCACCAGCACCATGAAAATCGGAAAGGGTTTCTATAAGATTCTTTCTTGGTACGATAACGAATGGGGTTACAGTAACAGAGTTGTTGATCTGGCGACAAAACTGGTGTAGGGTTTAACCACTATGTCAATACGTACCGTAAAAGATCTTGATCTTCGCGGTAAGCGCGTTCTCATCAGGGTGGACTTCAATGTCCCCCTGAAAGAGGGCGTTATTACCGATGATACACGTATAAAAGCTGCTCTTCCTACCTTGAAATATATTCTTGAACAGGAAGGCAGCTCTTTGGTCATCATGAGTCACCTGGGAAGGCCAAAAGGCGAGAAAAAACCTGAATTTTCCCTTGCCCCGGTGGCAAAGCGTTTGTCGGAGCTTCTCGGAAGGCCTGTTGAAATGGCAGCAGATTGTATTGGAGATGCTGTGACCTCCCGGGCCGCTTCGCTTAAGGCTGGCGAGATACTGCTTTTGGAAAATGTTCGCTACTATGCGGGAGAGACAAAGAATGATCCCGATTTTGCGAAAAAGCTTGCTTCCCTTGGCGATGTATATGTCAACGACGCTTTTGGAACAGCTCACAGGGCCCATGCCAGTACTGAAGGGGTTACAAAGTTTCTACCTTCCGCTGCCGGCTTTCTGATCGAAAAAGAGGTCGCTTTTTTTGAACCTCTGCTTAAGAATCCCGAGCACCCGTTTGTAGCGATTATCGGTGGTGCAAAGGTTTCGACAAAGATTGGGGTTTTGGAAAATCTCATTGATAAATGTGATACCCTCGTTATCGGGGGCGGAATGTGCTATACCTTTCTCAAGGCCACGGGTAAGAGCATAGGAAAGTCACTTTTTGAAGAGGATTTTCTTAAGACTGCCACAGACCTTCTGAAAAAAGCGGAGCAGAAAGGGACAAAGGTTATTCTTCCCCTTGATCATGTATGTGCAAAGGCTTTTTCTGAGAAGGAAACACCGATTGCCGTCGACGGGGCGGATATCCCCGAAGATCTCATCGGCATGGATATTGGGGTTCAAACCCTTGCTGAAATAAAGAACGCTCTTGCAGGTGCAAGGTCCATTGTATGGAACGGCCCCATGGGCGTATTCGAATTCGAAGCGTATGCTAAGGGGACCGTTGAGGTTGCCGAGATGGTTGCCTCCTGTAAAGGTACTACCGTGGTAGGCGGCGGCGATTCCGTTGCGGCCGTTAACAAATTCGGTTTTGCGGACAGAATTGACCACGTTTCCACCGGTGGAGGCGCAAGCCTTGAATTTCTCGAGGGAAAGGTGCTTCCCGGTATTGCAGCGCTGGAGGGAAGCAAATAATGCGAAAAACTTTCATTGCGGGAAACTGGAAAATGCATAAGACGGTCTCCGAAGCCGTTGCCTTGGCTAAGGAACTGGTACCAGCGGCAGACGGAAACAGCCGCTATCTGATTGCTCCTCCTTTTACTGCTCTTTCCGCTGTCGGCGAGGTGGTAAAGGGTACCCCCTTACTGTTAGGTGCTCAGAATATGTCGAATGCGGAATCAGGAGCACACACCGGCGAAGTTTCTGTTCACATGTTGAAGGATGTCGGTGTCAAGGTTGTTATCCTGGGCCATTCCGAACGCCGTCTGATTTATGGTGAGAAGGATGCGTTTATCAACGAAAAGGTCAAGCTTGCCCTTGATAACGATCTTGAAGTCATCCTTTGTGTCGGTGAGACCCTGGAGCAGCGGGAGGCCGGCGAGGTTGAGCAGGTTGTACGCACCCAGGTTGAAGGCGGTCTTAAAGGAATTCCCGAGGGATTCCTCGATAAGGTTACCATTGCCTATGAACCGGTTTGGGCCATCGGTACCGGCAAGACTGCAACCCCGGAGGATGCAGATGCCGTTCATGCTTTTATCCGAAAGGTGATCAAAGAGCTGTACGGTGACAAGGCTGCCGAAGCCATGGTTATTCAGTACGGTGGATCTGTGAAGCCGGGAAATGTGAAAGAGCTTATGGCCATGAAAAACATCGACGGGGCTCTCGTCGGTGGAGCGGCCCTGAAAGCAGAGACCTTCGTACCTATCATGAAGTACGACAGCTAATACGTTTGGAGAAATGAGAATGGGTTTTATCGGTATTCTTCTACTGGTCGTTTTTGTTATCAGCGCACTTCTTCTTATTGTGATTGTCATGATTCAGGACGATCAGGGGGAAGGGCTCGGAGGAATCTTTGGCGGCTCGAGTAATAGTGCCTTTGGTTCCAGGAGCGGAAACGTGCTGACGAAAACCACCTCTATTTTGGGAACGGTGTTTATTCTTTGTTCTTTTGGCTTGGCGTGGGTCAATCATACTCCCGAAGGCGGTAATGTTATTAAAGCCGCCAGGCAGGAAGCTGGTGTTCAACAGGAAGAGTGGTGGAATCAGCAGGTTGAGGCGCAGGAACCTAATCAAGCCGGGACCAGTAACAACGCCCAGTAAAGAAAGAAGGCCGGTTCCTTGTTTCTTGAGGAATCGGCCTGTCCTTTTTGGGAGCTATTGATGAATATTTGTGTTCTTTTTTTTGGTGCAGACCGTCACGCGAAGATGTTGGAAATAAGTAAGAGTCTTGCAAAGGGTTTGGAAAGTCAGGGCGGTCATACCGTCCAGATCATTAACGGCGATACCGAAACAGAAAAAAAGCTTTCAATGTTTCATTATATTGCGGTTGGAGCACCCTCTACCGGTTTCTTCGGTGGAAAAATAGCGGATAATGTGACCGCTTTTTTACAGAACGGCGGAATGGTTTCTGGAAAACGTTGTTTTGCATTTACGATCAAGTCGGGATTACGAAATTTGAAAACACTGCAGACGCTTATGAAGACGATGGAACGAGAAGGAATGTATCTGAAGGTCTCAAGTATCATCGGAAGCACGGAAGAGGCGGAAAGGATAGGAGCAAAACTACATGTTGAGCAATAGTGCGATTTGGAAAGGCAACCTACTTGGTGTTGTTTTGGTACTCTTCTTTCTCTGCGGTAGTGTTTTCCCTGTTTCCGCGGACCTTGTTGGACAGACCGTTGCCACTGTGACCTTGACGAAAACGGAAGGTATTTCGTCGGTACAGCTTGACCAGCGTGTCGCTCAGGTTGCTGCGGCGCGAAAAAAAGCCGGTTTGTCTGCCGACGGGGTGGATCGAAAAGAGGTCCTCGACGCCATGATTGCCGAGGTTTTGATTAAGCAGGCTGCCGAGCGGTCCGGTATTTCTATCCCGCAGGAGCAAATCCAACAAGTGGTTGCAAAGCAGAAGGCTTCCATCGAGCAGCAGGTGGGGCGTCCTCTTACCGACAGTCAGTACCAGGAAGTGGTTAGATCACAGACTGGGCTTAGCTGGGAGCAGTATACAGGAAATATCCGGGAACAGATCATGCAGCAGCGTTATATTGCGACGGAAAAGCGTGATATGTTTGAAGCCATCCAGCCTCCTACCGAAAAGGAAATTCAGGACCACTATGATGCTCATGCCACTTCTATTACCAATCCCGAGTATGTCCGTCTGAAACAGATTTTTATCCCGACCATCAGCATGAATGACCAGGAAAAGCAGGCCGCCAGAGAACGTTTGGAGAGTGCCTGGACGAAACTTAGGAACGGCTCTGCCAAATTCGATGATCTGGTTTTGCAGTATTCGGAAGATGAATCTTCAAAATACCGGGGCGGGGATGTCGGTTATATCGCGCGGACCGATCAGCGCGTGGAAAAGACCTATGGGGCTGATTTTTTCAGGAAGCTTTTTTCTCTTCAGACGGGAGATTATTCCGGCGTCATCGAATCGAATGTCGGTCTTCACATCCTCAAGGTTACCGAACATCGGGAAGCCCGAATACTTTCTTTGGATGATCAGATTGCTCCCGATAATAAGATGACTGTACGTGAATATATTCGTGCAGGGCTTTTTCAGGAAAAGCAGCAGGTGGTACTTAAGAAAGCGCTTGATGCGGTTGTTGAAGATTTGAAAGCCGAAGCGGAAATTGTTGTATACTGAGATAATCAATGGGATCACGACGTAAAGCTCGTATTCTGGCGTTTCAGGCAATATATAGCTGGGAGTTTCACAAGCCTCTCCTTGCCGAACTTTTGCAGTTTGACTGGCTGGAAGAAGAACGTAAGGCGAAACTTGATGCCGAAACCTGGCTGTTTGCACGGCTTCTTGTTCAGGGGACGATTGAAAATTGCAATACTATTGATCGTCGCATACAAAACAGGCTCGAGCATTGGGATTTTTCCCGACTTTCAAAGGTGGATCTTGCAATACTCCGCCTAAGCACTTATGAACTTCTTTTTCAGCAGGATGTTCCTGCCAGCGTTGCAATAGACGAGGCAGTGGACCTTGCGAAAGATTTTGGTGGTGATGACTCATATCGTTTCATCAACGGTGTGCTCGATTCCATTCGTAAGGAGAGGGATCCTTCGTGAGATTACCGCGGTTGGGAAATCGGGCATTGGTCTTGCTGATTCTCATCCTTTCTGCGGCAACTATGTTTCTTGGTTACTATGTGCTGAAACAGCGATCGGTTAAGGCAGAATCTGGCGATCTTGAAAACCATCTTTCTTTACTAAAAGAAATCGACCGTTTATTACTGCTTGCGAATTATCAGCAGGCGGGGGAACGTTTGACTACGCTTCTTCATGATGCCGATTCTGCGTCGATGTTGCTTCAGATCTCCAAACGAGCCTTCAATATTGCCCAGGACAACGGGGATTTTTCTTTTCTGGAGACTATCGCCGCAAAGGGACACCGGCTCTTCGACGGTCGTGAGGATTTTGCGGCCCTTTATGCCTATACACTGCTTCGACGAAATCGTTGGGGTGATGCTGTGCTCCTGCTGAAGGGCTACACACCCTTTCATGAAGATTTTACTCATGCGGTATACAGTGAGGCATTGTTTCATGTACAGGAGGAGAAGGGCACAGGCTATGCGGATTACCATGCTGATGAACTGGAACAGTTGGCCAGGCAGCTTGACAGCCGCAGAATAATGGCCGATGCGCTTCTTATCCGACTCCGTAATAATGATTTCGATGGGGCATTGGCGCTCGGTAAAGAGCTGATGGCTGGTTTCGGCTCGGATCGCTATAATCGAAGCGATGAGCTTCTGTTTCTCCTTTTTTTTGAACATGGTGAATACGATCGTGCCAGGCAAATGTTGGAGGCAGGTTCCGCTTTTACCGCTCAGGAAAAGCTTTTTCTTTATGCTGATATTCTCATGAAAACCGGTAATCCTATTCAGTCGGCGGAGACCTTCAAGTCAATTGTCCGTCAGTTTCCTTCTGCCTCCTGGACTCCCTATTATAATCTGCAAATCCTTGAAGAAAACAAGTTGAAACAGAATGAACCGGTATTTTGGCTCGATAGGGGGGCTTTTCTCTTTGGCAGGAATGAGCATTATCTGCTTGCTTCTGCAGGTTACTGCCTCGACCGTTCCTATATGGATGAAGCACAGCGGTACCTTAAGCTTTATCTTGATACAGGCGGGAATTCGGCTATAGCGGATCTTTTCCTTGAGCAAAGTTCCGGAAACGCAAAGCCGGGGCGCTATCGCGCTTCGCTACAGCAAGTAATAGAGTACTCTCCGAAAGAGGTTGCAGAGCAACGGGTCAAACACGGAATTTGGTTCTTTTATGGTCTGCGTTCTGCCGGTGATATCGGCTCTCTTGGGGAATATGCGTCGGAACGCTGGCCACAGGAAGGATGGCCCCGTTTTTCCATCGGTCTGGGCCTCTTGTTATCCGGATCATTGGTGGATGCGGAAAAGGCCTTTAAGGGTGGATGGGAACTCGACAATACCCTTTGGGAGGCAGCTTACGATGCTGGAACCCTGGCTCGTGCATCTGAAAGGTTGAGCGAGGCAATGGAGTGGTTTCGTAAGGCGGAGAGCTCTGTTCCCGAATCGGAAAATCGTCGTAGGGCCCTTATATACACGCAGATGGCGGAAATCGAACGGACAGGTGGCAACCGTGAGAATGCCAAACGCTATATCCGCTATGCTTTGGATATCGATCCGGAAAATGCTTCGGCTCGTTCTTTTTATTCTTTACTTGATGATTCTTCACCATGATAGTATTTTTTCTCTATGATACAATTAAAAACAACTGAAGAGATACAGAGAATTAGAGAATCTTGCAGGATTTGTGCGGAGGCTCATAAGGAAGTTGAGCGTCATGTGCAGCCTGGTATCACTACCGGTGAGCTGGACAAAATTGCGCAATCCTATATTGAGAAACATGGCGGAGTTCCTGCGTTCTTAGACTATATGGGATATCCGGCCACTCTCTGTGTCTCTGTGAATAACGAGGTAATCCACGGAATACCGGGAAAGCGCGTTATTAAAGAGGGAGACATCGTGAGCCTTGACCTTGGGGTCAACCTCAATGGGTTTTTTAGCGACATGGCCCGAACCGTTCCTGTCGGCAAGGTGGCTTCCGATGCCTTGCGCCTCGTTAAGGAAACCAGAAAATGTCTTGAACTTGCACTCGAACAGGCTGTCGACGGGAAGCGATTGAATGATGTCGGCGGTGCTGTCTGGAATCATGCCAAAAAGTTTTCATATGGCGTTGTAAAAGATTATTGTGGACATGGTGTCGGCTTCTCTCCCCATGAAGAACCGCAGATCCCCAATTACATTCGTAGAATGCCAAATCCCAGATTAAGACCGGGAATGGTGATTGCCATTGAGCCGATGATTAACATCGGGACCGGTGATGTTGTACTCCTTGATAACGATTGGACGGTAGAAACCGCCGATGGCTCTTTGTCTGCTCATTGGGAACACACTGTCGCCATTGTCGAGGGGGGCTCTGAAATTTTAACCTCATTCGAGGATCTTGATTTATAGGAGGGATACCCACTATGAATGGAAAAAAATTATTCAGATCAAAAAATTTCTTTGTTTTTAATCTTTTGCTTGTTGGGTTGGTAGCTGGTTTTGTCGTTTCAATGATAACGTTCGGTTGTTCGACAAGGTTATCAAGCGGTGAAACCGCGTATGCCCAGGAAAAGCAGGCTGATCCGATTCAGGTGCCGCCGTCTATGGAGGAGATGCAAAACTCTTTCAGAGCTGTGGCCCGAAAATCGCTGCCTGTGGTAGTCGAGGTAAAGGTTGTCGAGGTGGTCAAACAGGCTGTGCCGCAGTCGAGAGGGTGGCCTTGGGATTTCCTTTTTCCGGACCAGCAGAACAATAACCAGGGGCAGCAGCAACCTCAGGAGCGCGAATACCGCAATCAGGGGCTTGGTTCCGGGGTCATTGTGAGAAACAACGGAAACACCCACTACGTCTTAACCAACAACCATGTGGCGGGAAAAGCCGACGAAATCAAGGTAGTCCTAAACGATGGTAGGGAATATCCTGCAAAACTTGTCGGTGCCGACGAGCGAATGGACCTTGCAATGGTTTCCTTTGATGCGAAAGAGGATATTCCTGTAGCCGAAATAGGGGATTCCGATAAACTCCAGGTTGGTGATTGGGTCATTGCCGTAGGCAGCCCCTTCGGTTTTGTCTCAAGTGTTACCGCCGGTATTGTAAGCGCAAAAGGTCGCTCCGGCCCTCAGAACAACATCAGTGACTTTATCCAGACCGATGCTGCCATCAATCAGGGGAATTCCGGTGGCGCCCTCATGAACATCTATGGGCAGGTTGTCGGTATTAACACCTGGATTGCCGCACCTAGCGGAGGTAGTGTCGGTCTCGGCTTTGCAATTCCCATCAATAATGCCAAAAAAGCTATCGACGATTTCATCAATAAGGGAGAAATCGAGTACGGGTGGCTTGGGGTTACCGTCAGCGAGCTTTATCCCGGAATGGAAGAGTCCATGGGGATCGACAATCAGAAAGGGGCGTTCATACAGAACGTTTACATTGATTCTCCCGCGGCCAAGGGGGGGATTGAACCTGGTGATTTTGTCACTGCCATTGACAACAGACCTGTGAGAAGTCGTGATGACCTTGTACGGATGGTTGGCGAGTTACCTGCGGGAAGTTCTGTTGACTTCGACATCATCCGGGACGGTAAAGAGATTACCCTGAAGGTAAAGATCGGCAAACGGGAAAATAGCGAGGCTATTGCAGGAAATATGAGCAAACTGTGGCCCGGTTTGACCGTAATCGGACTGGACGAGGATGTCAGAAACGAATTGAAGATTGATGCAAAAGAGAATGGGGTAGTTGTCGTAGGTGTTGAAAAGGGGACAAAACCCTATGTTGCCGGTATTCGCAACTATGACCTGATTTATCGGATCAATGATAAGCAAATAAATAATGTTGGTGACTTCTACGATGCAATGAATGACAAAAATGTGAAAGAGTACAAAATTTATTATAAAAGAGAGGGTAGTGAATTTTTCGCTGGTATAGTACGATAATAGTGGTGAAGATGGGTCCTGCCGCCGAGATGCATTTCGGCCGGCAGTGACCGGCTTCCCAATACAGAGAGGAAGGACACCACGAATGCGTAAAGAGTTTATCCCCTATACCGTTGTCAGAAACAATGCCATTAAACTTGCCCACCGTATCCATGAGGCGGGGTTTATACCCGATGTCGTGTATCTTTCTCTCCGCGGAGGGGCCTATCTCGGCAACATCATTAGCGAGTACTTTAAGCTGGTTAGGAAAGACAGCAGGCCGGTTTTCTATGCCGCCGTCGTGGCCCGAAGTTATTCTGATATCAAAGAGCAGACGAAGGTAATGATCGACGGTTGGACCTATAAACCGGAATACCTGAGAAACGGAGATAAGATCCTGATTGTGGATGATATTTTCGATTCGGGAAATACCGTAAACTACCTTGCCGATGTGATCCTTCAGCACGGTATACCCCGGGAAGATTTGAAGGTTGCTGTTCATGATTACAAAGAACTGACTTATCTTTCGGAAACCCCTCCCATTATACCCGATTTCTACTGCCGAAAAATAACGATTCCTTCTCCCGACGATGATGTTTGGATTCATTACAGTAGCCATGAGCTTGTGGGTCTTACGCCGGAGGAGGTCGAAAACAACTATACCAAGGACGATCCCGAAGTAGGGGAAATCTTACGAAAGATTCTCGGCATGGAGAAATAACCCAATGTTTCGGTTTTCTCCTCGCACTATGTTTGTCATTGTACTCTTTTGGGGCCTAAGCTCTTTTGCAACGGCAAATCCTTACACCCCTTCGCCTGAACCCGGCGCCTATAATCAGGATATTTTCTTTTCCCTCGCGGGGGAGGGAAATCAGGTCCCCTATCGTATCGATATCGGTACCAACCATGGGAATGCCGGAGAGTGGGAATCTTTTTCAAATCCCGTCAGACTTACCGCTTTACCGGGAGAGGAGAGAGCTTATACCATCGAACTGAAGGATAGTACCCGGTATCGTTACCTTATAGACAAAAAAATTCCGCTCTCTCCGATTATTACCATTGAGGAAGACTCCTTTTTCTCTCTCTCCGCTCATGATTCCGAAGACTCTCTCTTTTTCAGGGTCGTATCAACGGATCATACGGAGCATGTGCCATTTCAGCGCTGGTCGGGGAAAAAGGAGAAAATTCCATTTTCCGATGAGACGCTTGTTGCAGTCGAGGCCTATGCAGTGGATCAGGCTGGTAACACCGGTATCCTTGCCGCCTCTTATGTCGAAAAGCCCCGTAAGGGTGCGGAAGGCCTTTCAATTATAAACCCCGTTCCCGGCGTTTTTCGTAATGCACAACTTTTTTATGTCGATACCGACGGTTTCGAGTGGGTACGCTATACCATCGATGACGAAGATCCTGTTCTCAGGGGTGCTCCGTATACGAAACCGCTTCTTATCCGAAGTAGAGGGCTTGTGAAATTGAAGGTCGCGGCACTTCCCTTGGGATCGACAACCCCTCTGCGTAGCGAAGTCACCTTTGCCCAATATCCGACCGGTAGTTTCCAGCTTCCTCCCAGCGGACTCTACTCAAAGGCCCTTTCCATTGAGCTACCGGAGCAAATCGGGGCATATGCTCTGAGTAATGCCGGAGAAATCAACCAACAAAACGGCGGGGCGATTTCTTTAAAGGGAACACCTGGTGCCCGAAGCGTGTATCCGCTGCGGTTTACGATAGATGGAGAAGAGCTTGAGGATCCTCTGCCCGGCTATGAAAGTGAATATCGCTATCTCTATATCATGGATTACCGGAGGCCCGGTGCTCCTGGCATCGAGCTTGATAAGGGACTTCCTTTTTCGGGTAATCTGACGGTAACGCTTACCTCTTCGCAGGATGAATCAATCTATTATACCCTTAACGGGGCGACCCCCGATCGGTTCGCCCTGCCATACCGCGGCTCTTTTACCATCGACTCGAATGACTGGGCACAGCAGGGATCTATAGAATTGCGGACCGTAGCCTACGGAAAGAATGGAATTCCGAGTGAGGAAAGACGGCTCTTGCTTCCCTTTGATGCTATCCCCCCGGATAAACCCATTGTATCGGTTTCCGAAGAGTCCGAAGGCTCCTATGCCTTCGACATTTCCGTTTCCGATCAGGAAGCGGTAACCATTCTGTACGAGATTGCCTTTGACGGGGTTGCTCCTTATCCGGGAGGAGATTCTCCCAGAGGGGAGTCTCATATGGTGCTGAGTTTTCCAAAGGGTTCACATGAACAGGCATCTCTCCGGTTTGCGGCGATGGATGCCGCCGGAAACATCAGCTTTGCAGCCGAGCCTGTGGAACTTTCCTACGATTCGATTCCTCCCGGACGTGTCGAACTTGAGCTCAGGGATTCGACCGTCGTCTGCACCAGCAGCGGCGACGATGAAACCATCGAATACCAACTTACGGACGGTCAATCGCAGGATGAAAAGCCAGTATGGCTTCGCTACGAAGGGCCTGTACAGCTTCCGATGCAGGAAGGGCGATTGAATAGGTTTTCGTTCAAGGCTCGTTCGGTTGATGCCGCCGGAAATATCGGTCCTGTTGCCGATCTCTCTCCCATCTTCGTGGATAGCAGAAAGACATTTTCCTATGATCTAAAAGGAATTCCCGAGAGTAAAACATCATCGGATCGATGTATTATTACCATCGAAACCGATGAGGCCGTTTCCTGTCGATATCGGCTGCTTCAACTCGGGGAACTGGGTGAGGAGGCCGTGGTCCAGGAAGCCGCTTACAGCGCTCCCCTTATTGTCGGCGGAGAGGATGGAACGGATATCCTGTATCGACTTGAAGTGACCCCTTTTTCCTCTATCACACAAGTGGATGGATCAACCACCAACTACTATTTTAGAATAGATCGAAGGCCTCCTCCGCTTCCTTCTCCTGAAGTATCACCCGAAATTCTCTATGCTTGCGGACCGACACAAATCAAACTTACGGGAATCGAGGACGATTCGCAGGTTTGGTATATGCTGGATGATTTTGAAAGTAAGGCTCCTATCGATTATGAAACGATGATTCATCATGGTTCCATTGCTTCGTCGGATGGTACCATCATGCTTGATTTTCCAGGGGACGGTGCATATCGCTTAGAGGGGATGAGCGTCGATGCATACGGCAACTATACGATGGGTTCGCTTCTTGATCATATAGTCTGTGATTCTCTGCCCCCCGAGGCCCCAAAAATTTCCTATGCCGAGGTACGTGACGGATGGGCCGTTACTGCGGATATCGGGGATGGAGAGTCGCTTGTCCCCTCAATTAATTCTACCGATGGCAGCTTTTTTCTTCCCTACCAAAGCTCGGTTTCCACTTTTCCGGAACCCTTGCGTTTAGCGAGTGTCGATGAGGCGGGAAACCGTTCGGCCGAGATTATGCTTCAGGTTCTGGGAAAAACACTTTTTATCGATGGTCGTCCGGTCACAAGTGAAGATTCTCATGGCGATGATCGGAAGGTGCCCCAGTTTGCCGTGACCGAGGAATTCGTTCTTCCAAAGGTAGAATCATTGGTACGTGGTATTCCTCATCGCTTTTGGTCCGGAGAGGCTGTTACCATACGGCCCGATTTCGATGGAATTATTCGGTATGAGCTTGCTGTTGGCGGTGTAGCACCCCTCGTCTCCTCAAGGTCCGATCGGCTGACCGAACCAATCACACTTCAGGCTGAAGCAGGCCAATCCTTTCTTGTGTCGTTTCGTGTCGCCCTCTTTCTGGAGCTTGGTGGTAAAGAGCGGCTTGTGCATAGCGAGCAGTACCAATTTGGAATCGATAGAAATCCGCCTGTACCACCTATTATCTCGGGTGTGGGAGAAGATGAATACTATCGTGACGATAGGAAGGTGGAGATCCGTTCTGCTGGAGAGAAGGTTGCAGAGCTTCGCTATCGCCTGCTGAGGGTCGGCGACGGTGAGGAAGGGGCGTTTCAAAGCTACGATGATCCCATAACGGTGGCTTCCGATCAGGGGGTCTGTTCCGATTTTGTGCTTGAGGCTTATGCCGTGGATGAAGCGGGAAATATGAGTACAAAGGAACGAGTCGCTTTTTCCATCGACAAGGCTGTGATTTATGTTTCGCAGGACGGAGATGACGCAGGTGACGGAAGCAGGGCCGCTCCATATCGATCCCTCATCAAGGCTGTTCGGGATGCGGCCTCCAACGGGATGACGACGATCCTTCTTTCGGCGGGGCGCTTTCCCATCGATTCTGTGATCCTTCTGGATCGGGGAACATTGACTATTCAGGGTGAGGCGCTCACCGTCATCAGCACCGATGCCTCCTTTGACTCTGCCTCGATGTTTGCGGTCAAGGGAGGTAATCTCACCTTACGCAACCTTTCGATTGATACCCTTACGGCACGGGGAGCCATTCTGAAACAGTCGGGGGGGCTTGTTCGCATGGAGAAGGTCAAGCTGTACCAAGCCTCCGGTCCCGCTGATGCAACGCTTTTGGTGAAAAACGCTTCGCTTTTTTTCGACCACAGTGAGTTACACTTTGGTCCCCTATCTGATGCCTCGCTTATCTCCGTGGAACACGGCGAATTGGCCCTGGTCGCCAGCCGGTTGGCCGGTTCCGCACAAAGTGTTGATGCAACTCTGATCAAAAGTACCGATTCCCGCGTAACCATAGACGACAGCAGTATTCGTCCAGGAGAAAGCACCCGACTTACCTCTGTAGGTGCGGAGAAAAGCGATCTTACCATCATTGATAGTGAACTCTATACAGGCGATCGGGATGATCGTGCCTCTGCTTGTCGTCTCTACGGTGGTTCGCTCTATCTTCTCAATTCGTCACTTATCTCAGGCAGGAATGGTCGATTGCCGATTCTCATAGATGCCGATTCCTGTGATCTCGTTTTGGAACGTTCATTGTTGCAGTCTCAGGGGCGGGAAGGAAGCGTTCAGCTCAGACAGAAAAATGGAACGTTAAAGGCCAGCCACACCGTTTTTACCTGCGGGGAAGCCACCGATGGGTTCTTCTATGGCATTCAAAGTTCCGAATCTCAGGTACATCTTGAGGATTTTATCTTCTATGCCCCAACTGCAGGGGATACTATAGCCCTCGATACACGGGGAAGGAATGATATTTCAATTGATACAAGTTCTTTTACGCTTCCTTCAGAAACGAGCGGCGGCCCTGTTGCAATGGTTGTCAGAACGTCGCCCGATGGATCGGGGGCTATTTCCGTTGCAAATTCACTTTTTTTCGGGCCTGGCCATTTTACCAATGTTCCTTCCGATGATAAAAATCGCTTTTTTAATCAGATCCCTTCCCGTGGCTCGGAAAATGAAGGGCCGTCACGTTTTCTCGGTGTGGAGAGTCACCCGGCTCAAAGCAATAAGGTGCTGTATGAGCAGTTGATCAAGGTGGACCCTGTCGGATTCAGATGATCGTTGTTCTCCCGAAGTTATTGCTGTTTTCATGTATATCCCGGGAAATCTTGCGGTTTTTGTTTTTGATCGGGAGGGAAAAAATGAAGCGTTTACTTTTACACTCCTCTTCCGTGGTGGTGATATCGACCCAGATCGAACCTGAATAGCGTCCTTCGATAATCTCCCTTGCGATTGAGAGTCCGAGGCCGGTCCCTTCTCCCCGTTTTTTTGTGGTAAAAAAGGGTTCGAAAAGATGTGGAAGGTCCTGGCTTCGTATCTCTTCCCCATTATCACTTATTGCGCAAAAAACCGATGTGTTGTCCGACCATGTTTCTATTTTTATACAGGGTTTGTAATCAGCCATGCTTAGCTGCGATTTTTTCCTTGTTGCATGTAATGCATTTGTCAGGATATTGATGATGACTTGATCTATCTCGCTTTCCCTGCATTCGATCCCCGGAAGGTTTTGATCATATGCTTCCACAACCTCGCTAACATAGCGTAATTCGCTGCCAACCATAATCAGACAGGTCTCGACGGCTTTATTTATATTAAGAAGCTGTCGCTGTTCTCCCCTTACCGGGCGTGAAAATTTAAGAAGATCATGAACAATCGCTATGGCGCGATTCGTACCTTCTTCGGAATCGCCGAGAATAAGGTTGAGCTGTTCGATCAGAGCTTCGGACTCGCGTGTTTTTTGGGGAAACGATGACAGTAATTTCTGAAAATAGTGGCGAAAAATATGGTAGTTATTCTTGGCAAAGCTGAGCGGATTATTAATCTCATGAGCAATCCCGGCAGTGAGTTGGCCAATGACAGCAAGCTTTTCCTGTTGGATGATGGTGTCCTGAGCATTTTCAAGCTCCTGGTTTTTTTCTATCAATTGGTCTGCCAAGGCTTCCTTTTCATGCAGAAGCCTGGTCTCTTTTGTAATATCGACAAGGGTTACCGTCATTACGGAGCTGTCATTACTCTCCATATGACTGAGCCTGGCACTGAAAGTCGATTTCCCCTTATCTCCTTCGATCGTAATGGGGATTGTGTCCGTCTCCCCGGTGAGGAGCGGAGTCAGGGGGGTAAGGTCCTTTTGTTCTGTAAAGTGTTGTCCGATCGTATTCGAATCCAGATTGAAGAGTGAGGCGGCCTTTTTATTGTAGTCGATAAGAGAGCTCCCGGAGTCGAAAAGGAGGATGCCGGTATCAAGTCCCTGAATGATTTTTTCCCGAGCCACGGGGATAATTTTGAAAAGACGGAATTTGGTAATACCGATGTAGCCTGACAATGCGGTGATGGAGAAGCTGATCGGGGTAAAATCCTTTCTAAGAAAGGGTATGAGATGAAATACGTAGAAAAGGTTAAAGATAAGGGGAACCAACGCTCCTGTAACGATAACAAGTGCCTGGTACCGATACATCTTATTTCCGCCAAGGGCAGATTTAAGAATAACGAAGCTTCCAATAATGTATAGGGCATACATGAATACCCCGTACAGCCACATCCACGGGCCGTAATCTGCACGCATGGTCAGATAGCCTCTTACCGGAAAATAGTTGAACCTTCGCCATACAAGATGGTGAAGATGATTTGTCTGAATGAGAATGTTTGTCGCTACGGAAAAAAGCGCAAGTGTTAATACAATGCTGAGGGAAACTTTGCGCGAGGCTCCTGTATAAAGCAGGGCAAAATGAAACCATATCACCGGAAGAAAGGAAAAAAAGAGATGTTCGGCCTTTACAGCGGTAAGCGTTGCAGCGGGAGTTGGAAGAAGCAACTCTATCAGGTTATTCAAAAGGTAGGCCGACACAAAAAGGAAATAGGTCAAGAGGGCCTTTGCTTCCGGGCCCTTTCCGTTTTGACGTATTAAGAATCCGGTTACGAGCAAAATCCCAAGGGTAAAGGGTGCTAAAACCACAAAAAGTGTGTATTCCACAAGTATTCCCCCATGCTGTTGTTCTGAATTTTGGTATAAGCCATTGCATGTTGGTATATATATACCATATAATCTACTATAATTTGATAGGCACGTAAAGATCCAAGGAGGGGGAAATGGAAGAAACATTGCCCAAAACGATTCTTATAGTCGATGACGAACCGCAGGTTTTGCGGTCACTCAAGTGGGAGCTGGAAATTGTACCCCTGGACGAACCGCTGCATGTCGTAACCTATGATACGACAAGGGCGGCCCTTGAGTTTCTTGAAGAAAGCAGCCGGGAGGTTTTTCTCCTGATCGCCGATCTTCGTATGCCGGCTCCTAACCTGTCGGGAAGCGATCTTCTGCTCAAGGTTCATGAGCGCTATCCCGAGATTATTCTGATCATGCTGACCGCTTATTCCGATATACCCGAGATTCAGAAGGCCATCACTGCCGATATTCAAGCTCTGCTTTTTAAGCCCTGGACAGCGGGAATGCTTCTTGCCGAAATCATCAAGGCACGTCGGGTTTTTCGTATGAGGCATGAGAACAGAGAGCTTCAGGAACGGCTGCGAAGGCAACTTGAATATGCGGGAGAATTCCAGCGAAACATTATGCTTTCGCCGAAGTTAAGTGATCCGAATCTCACGATAGAACTACGATATGAGCCGAACGGAGCTTATACCTGCGGCGGTGATTATTACGATGCCGTCAAAATAGCTTCCGATCAACTCCTCTTTTTCTTCGGCGATGTTTCCGGGCATGGAATTCGGCCTGCTTTTATCACTGCAATGATCAAGGTCATTTTGACGGAGCTTGTTTTCGAAAAGCGGATGACTGTTCCGAAAGAACTTCTTGAAGAACTTAACCGGCGGCTCTGTATGGCCCTTGAGCGGGTACACGATTTCTTTGTTACCTTTAAGATATTTCTGATTGAAAGTGACAAGCATCTTCTCACCCTTGCAAATGCCGGCCATCTTCCTCTTTTTCTGCTTCGCGGCGGCCAGTGCACCACCTTTCAGTCCGAGGGGGCTGCATTAGGCTTCAAGCGGGATATGGAATTCGATCAGCTCAGTATGGAGCTCATGCCGGAAGATCTCTTGATTCTTTTTACCGACGGGCTGATTGAACGGCCGCAGACGGAAAAGCGAATGAGCAATGAAGCAGTCTGCAAGCTCATACGCCCCCTTGGTGGGGAGCTGAGCGGTATTGCCGATGCGGTATTCGATCGCCTCTCTGCCGATCGTTCCAGGGATGCCCGCATCGAAGACGATATAACCGTGGCGGCCTTACGTTACCGCCCTGCCGCCACGGCGGGACGATAGCTACTGGTAGCTATCGTCATCGTCAGCGGGTTTACTTCTGATCAAGGTCTCCGTTGTCGTTTTCCCAGACCCCGGTTGCCGTTCCCATCAGGAAGTGATTGTCTTCAACCGTATAGAAACATCGCACCAATCCGTCGGCAAAGGTGGAATAGGAGGCCTCGATATCCGTATCGGAATCGATGGTTCCCTCCGGCCGGCTTATTGAAGTTCCCGAAAGATTCATCTCGTAATAG
Organism: Sediminispirochaeta bajacaliforniensis DSM 16054; assembly: GCF_000378205.1. NCBI lineage: Bacteria > Pseudomonadati > Spirochaetota > Spirochaetia > Spirochaetales > Spirochaetaceae > Sediminispirochaeta > Sediminispirochaeta bajacaliforniensis. Next base: position 126,978 of record NZ_KB899419.1, read on the forward strand.
CCCTCGTTGGCTCCTATGACAAGGTAATGTGTGCCGTCGAAGGTGACCACTCCCATATCGAGAAGCTCCGGTGTGTTATCACTGTAGTTGTCGGGGGCATCATCAACAACAGCCCAGGTATCCCCATCACTGCTGCTCCACAGATTCCCACCTTTGGTGGTGAGATAGAAGAGAGAAGTATTGGTATCGTATATAACCCCGCCGATCGGATTACTCACGGTCGAAGTAGCCGCAGTGAATGAGGTCCCGTCTCCATAGTAGATAATGGGGTTATCGTCGTAAGAGCCTCCCACAAGCACATAGGTTCCACTTCCGTCATATGCGGCATCGGTGATCGGGTAGGCGGTGTTCAGGCTTAAGTCGTTGAGCGTGCTGTAATCGGTGGAGTATATATCGTAGCTATCGTTTTCGTCGGGTGAGCAGACGATGAAATCAAGGTCTGAGGTATCGAGAAGCCACATTGAAGTGCTTGGGCCAAAAGTGGTGGTTACTTCCGTCCAGCTGCTTCCGTCGTAACTCCAGAGGGTTTTCTCCATTTCATCCGTATCGTCTTCATCGTAAAGGGCTGCATAGATTGTGGTTCCGTCACTGGCGATTGCCGGGTCCGAGTTATAACCTGACTTGGAAACATTTTTCCAGGAAGAACCGTTATCCTTCCATATCGAGGGGCCTGCACCGCAGAAGACATCGCTGCCGATGTTGACAAAGCTCCGAATATAAAGCCCCTGCAGGTCGCTTCCCGAAAGCTCTTCCTCTTTGGCGAGGGTATAGAAGATGCCCACACCGTCGGCGTTACAGCCGACGAAGAGGGACAATATGAAAATCGACAGAATGGTATATAGCAGATATTTGCGCATAGTGTATTCCTCCGAACTTAGAAGCGGTAGCGAGCCGAAAGGCTTACTTCGGAAAAGTTTCCGAAGCTGGTGGAAGAGGAGTTCGATCCGAAATAGATCTCGGGAACCCACCAGTACTTAAAATTGAGGCCGAATCCCCAGGATGCATTCATCACCCAGTATACCGAGGCCCCTGGTTTCAGCATGGGACCGAAATAGGTCTGGTCCTCGTATTTGTTCATGGCGATACCGGCTTCCAGGCTGACGGGAATCTCGAATGGACCGGCAAGAAAGAGGTAACCTGCCTGAAGACAAAGGGGCAGAATCATCTCTTTGTTTTTGTTTACCGACTGGGTAAAGGCGCCTGTCAGAGTAATACCGAGAAAAACCCTGTTGGTAAGAAAACTACTCCAGCCGAGAGAACCTATGCCCCCGAGAAAGATGTGTCCTCCAGTTGATTCGAAGGTTTCGGTATCGCTTAGTTCATCGGCATATGGAAAGTGGATAAAAAGAGGGATAAAAAGCCCACCACTCATGGTAAACATTTGGTCCCCCTTTCCGTAGGGTTCGACAAATTGTTCCGTCTCTTCCGGCGTATGTGTTTCTTGGGCCGAGAGTATCATCGGCATAAAAACAGAGGTGCAGATGAATACAGCCAAAAGCCGTGCAAAACCTCGTGTATGCATGAATACCACCTTGTTTGGTTCAAGTGTTGTAGTGGGATAGTAGCACTTGAATCCGCCTTTATCAACAAGAGCAATGATAGGGGGCAATGGTAGGGTCAATATGTTTCAAAAAGGCCCCAAAGCATATATAATGGTGATGCATTACTGTAACGGCAAAACTAAGGAGGGCACCATGACCGCAACACTAATAGATGGAAAGGCAATTGCCGAAACCATGAGGGGAGAACTTGCCGAAAAGGTTTCCCGGATGAAGGAAAAAGACGTCGTTCCCGGACTTGGGGTCGTTCTTGTGGGCGATGATCCCGCCAGTGTGAGCTATGTCACCGCCAAAGAGCGGGCCTGTGAGAAAATCGGTATCTATTCCGAAGAACATCGTCTGGAGGCCTCGGCAAGCGAGGAGGAGCTTCTCGCCCTGGTGGAGTCAATGAACAATGATCCCCGCATAGACGGTATCCTGGTACAGCTGCCGCTGCCGAAGCAGATAGATGAGAATAAGGTGCTGCTTGCCATTGATCCTGCCAAAGACGTAGACGGCTTTCATCCCTACAGTGTCGGAAAGATGGTTCTCGGTCAGGAGACCTTTCTTCCCTGTACCCCCCATGGTATTGTCCAGCTTTTGCTCCGTTCCGGAGCGGAAACCAAAGGGCGTCATGTCGTCATTGTCGGACGAAGTAATATTGTGGGCAAACCTTTGGCAAACCTTTTACTTCAGAAGAGCGAAGGGGGGAATGCCACCGTCACCGTTTGCCATTCTGCGACTCGAAACATGGCCGATATCGTACGGCAGGGGGATATTGTTATCGCTGCCGTGGGTAAACCCGAGATTATCGGCGCAGATATGATAAAAGAGGGGGCCGTCGTCATCGACGTTGGCGTGAATCGGGTGGAGGATGCCTCCAAAAAAAGGGGCTACCGCCTTGTCGGTGATGTCGCCTTCGAAGCGGTTTCCCACAAGGCTTCGATGATAACCCCGGTGCCGGGAGGCGTAGGTCCGATGACCATTACGATGCTTCTCTACAATACGGTACAATCGGCCCAGCGGCGCCATCTTGCAACGGATATAGATTAACGATAAGGTAATGCAAACGCAAGAATACCAAGGAGCGAGGTTTGGATAAGCGCCTTACTGCAATCTATAGAGAAAAACAAGAGGAGCGGTTTCCCAACTGTTTTGATATTACCTTTCATTACGACGATGGTGATCGGCAGCTGAGCTACGAAAAGGTGGTATGGGATGTCGACGGCCATTCTGCAGGTCTTCGTTACGGGGAAAATCCCCATCAGAAGGCAGCCTTGTATAAAAGGGTCGGCGGTGCTGTTGAGATCGCCGATATGATCAAATTGCTGCCTGTTTCGGGGCTCAGTTCCGAGCTCGAGCTGGTAAAAAGCGGGAAACATCCCGGTAAGATCAATGTTGTCGATGTCGACAGGGCCCTGCAGATATTGCAATATATGGGAGATCGTCCTACTGCTGCCATCATGAAGCATAATAATCCCTCAGGTGTCGCCAGGGCGGATGGTGTGAAAGATGCCGTTGCCAAGGCTCTCGGCGGTGATCCCATAGCCGCCTTCGGCGGGGCTGTCATTGTGAACCGGCGACTACCCATCGATGCCGCAAAGCTGATTGCCGATAACTATTTTGAGATTGTGGCTGCCCCGGATTTTGAACCGGGAGTGGTTGAGATCCTTTCGGGCCGTAAAAATCTCCGTATTTTTCGTATAGCCGGGATGGATCGTCTTGAGGAATGCGCAGCCGGACAATATTTGGAATTTACCTCTCTGGTAGATGGAGGATTGATCCTTCAGAACTCCTATACCACTTCCATACGAAAGAAAGAGGACTTCATCCTCGCAGAGAGCGAGCGGAAGGGCGAACATTTTCGCTGCAGGCGCGATGCAAGCGAACAGGAGCGCACTGATCTGCTTTTCGGATGGCTTGTGGAAAGCGCCGTTACCAGCAATTCGGTGATCTATGTAAAGGACGAGGCGACGGTGGCCATCGGTACGGGAGAGCAGGATCGTGTCGGCGTTGCCACCATAGCCAGGGATAAGGCCTATCGAAATATGGCCGAACGAATCGCACGCAGTGAGCATTCTTGTAGCTTCGATGGCCTTGATGATACGGCGAAAGCCTCCGTCATGGCGCGTGTAAAAGAGGCTAAGGGAGGGCTTTCCGGTGCGGTGATGATTTCCGACGGGTTTTTCCCTTTTCGGGATGGTGTTGATGTCGCACTCAAGGAGGGGGTTACCGCCATTGCCGAACCGGGCGGCAGCCTTCGGGACGGTGAGGTTATCGAAGCGTGTAATGAATATGGGGCGGCACTGCTCTTTACCGGTGAGCGCTCCTTCAGACATTAGGTGAGACCATGCGTAGGATCCATCTCCTTCTCGTCCTCGTGTGTATCGTTTTTGTCGCTGTCTTTCTCACGCTCTTTTTTCAGGTGTCATCGCTGCGCCGCGAACAGCAGGCCTCCGGAGAGAAGCTTTTTGCTGAGATTGAGTCGCAAAACGATTCTCTCGGCACGCTGAAGCATGCCATTCTTTCCCTTGGACAAGAGAATAATACCCTGCGTCAAGCCTTGAACCTACCCGAGAAGCATTATGACTTTTTTGGTGCCGAAGGTGTATCCGACGCGGAAGGGGAGCCAGCCGAGGGCATAGAGAAGCAGGAGGATCAGACTCCTTTTTACCGTGCCGTGGATGCGCTTCTTGCTCACGACACTGAAATGGAGCGGGCGGCATTTCTTTCGGCGATGCTGGAAAATTCATCCGATAAGGCCTTTCTCTCCACTGCGGGAATTTCCGTGCAGCGTGAGGGACGGGAAAGCCTGCTTTTTTCTTACGCCTCCATCCCTCTTGCAACCTTTCATCTTCTTGATACGGGATATCGTCTCAATCAGGCGGAAAGCGATGAGCGGCTTCTGGCTGGAAATAACGAAGAGCTGGGCAAAGATTCTCCCTCCCTTCCAAAGAAGGTCCTTTCTCTGCTTGCATCGAAAGCAAAAGAGGTTGAGACGAAGCGACAAAGCTTTGCGGCGGCACAGAGCGATCTCCGCCGTCTTTACGGAGACGGACGGGCCACGGCCCTTCGAAGGGAGCGGGCCCTTCGTTTTAGCTCCATTACTCAAGATTCACGGCAAGCGAGCTTCGATGTAACGACATGGGACGGGATTCTCCTTTTTTCTCTGAAGGTTCGTTACGGCAGCGAGGATATCCTTGTCGGCGAAACGCAATTTCGGGAGTTTGATGGAGCCGCCGAGCATTTCCTCAAGCTTCTTACCGATGCCGATAACAGGCGTCAAACAGAGCGGGCCACCGATGCTGGGAAACAGCAGGTCCTAAGGCTTGCCCGGGATGAAGCGTTTCGCGCCTACCTCGATATCCATGGGCTGCGCCTCAAAGACGAGCCTCGGGATGAAAATGATTATTTTTACTTCGATTTTATAGATGAAAAGGGCAGTCGTGCCGGATCCCTCGCGGTCCAGAAGATGGCCGGGGAAATCTACCTCATGGATCGTGATGACGTTGTCGTCGGTTCCGTAAGGCGCTTCGGGGTGCAGGAGCCGAAGCTCGGGACGGCTTCCTCAATGGAGCTTCCCGATGATGCCGTCTTATCCCAAATGGGAAAAATTTCTCCGGAGGGAAAGACCATTTTGCTCTGCGGTACCCATGAAAATAATGCCGACACCATTATCATCGCTCATATATCCCCTGAAAAGGCGACCTTGATCGCCATTCCCCGAGATATATGGTGGAAAAAGCGCAAAATCAACTCCTATTTCAGGATCTATGGACCAAAACGCTTTGCCCAGATTGTAGGAGAAATGACGGGGCTCACCATCGACGATTACATTGTTGTCGACATGTATGCCTTTATCGATGTTATCAACATTCTCGGGGGTATCGAAGTTACACTGGAACAACCCTTGATAGATCCGACATACCGTATTAGAGAAAACGGTGAATGGACGACGCTCCACTATCCTGCCGGAACCCATTTGCTCGACGGGGTCGCCGCACTTCGAGTCGCTCGCTCGCGGCATACCAGTGATGATTTCGACAGGGCCCAGCGGCAGCAATTGGTCATCGAGGGCATAAAGAAGCGTTTCGATCAGCTTGGAGCCGGAGAGGTAAAAACGGTGTATGAGCTGCTCCAGTCTCTTGCCTCATATGTCGATACCAGTTTTTCCCCCTTTGAACTTGCCAGGCTATATCTTGAAAACAGACACATCGCGATTGAAAACGGGGGAGGAGTATCCACCGATAATGTTCTCCTTGCAACCTACAGCAACCTGCTTGCCACGGGAAAGCGTGAGGACGAGGTCGATGAACATTTCGACAAGGGTGCATGGATTCTTATCCCCCGGGAAAATAACTGGAAGCTCATCCCCTGGTATGTAAATAAACTGATCGAAGGAGATAAATCGTGACAGGCCGTTTTTTTCTTGAAACCTACGGATGTCAGATGAATATAGCCGAGTCAAATGCCATGACGCTCCAGCTGGAGGCTCTCGGCTGGAGCGCTGCAGAGCGGCCGGAAGAGGCCGATATTGTTCTTTTGAATACCTGTGCGGTACGTCAGACCGCCGAGGACCGGATTTGGGGACGCATCGGCTACTATAAATTCTTAAAAGAGAGTCGCGATTTTACGCTTATCGTGACCGGCTGCATGGCCGAACGCCTTGGCGAAGAGATCATCAAAGAATCAAAGGCCGTCGATTATGTGCTTGGGACCTTCCAGAAGCGAAAACTATCCGAAATTGCCCGTGGACACGGTGAAAAGCATGTTTCCGTTAAGGCGGATGATCTCTCCGTCTCTCCCCACTTTCAATTCGAGCCCTATCACCTTGCAAAGGGGGCCTTCAAGGCCTTTCTTCCTATCATGCACGGCTGCAACAATTTCTGCTCCTACTGCATTGTTCCCTATGTCCGGGGGAGGGAAATTTCTCGCTCACCCGACGATATTTTTCGTGAGATCGAGCGGCTCGAGGAAAAAGGAGTTCGCGAGATAACGCTTTTAGGGCAAAACGTCAATTCATACAACTGGAAGGATACGCTTCGTTTCCCTGACTTGCTCGCGAAGATCGCTTCCATGACCGACTCCATACGCTGGATACGTTTTATGAGCAGTCATCCGAAGGATATTCCGCAAGAGTTGATTCGGGTGATAGCCGAACATGAGACTGTGTGTAATCATATTCATCTGCCGGTACAGCACGGATCCAATTCAGTTCTTCGAAGAATGAACCGAAAATATACACGGGAGCACTATTTTGATCTTGTCGAAATGATGCGCACGGCAATCCCCGGTCTTTCCCTTTCCACCGACCTCATGATCGGTTTTCCGGGGGAGACGGAAGAGGATTTTGAGCTTACCCTCGATTTGGTACGACAGGTAGGATTCGACGACGCCTTTACCTATTACTATAATCCGAGGGTGGGGACCGCCGCATATGATATGGCGGAACAGGTCCCTCATGAGGTGAAGCTTGATCGGCTCAAGACGCTTATCGAACTTCAGCGGGAAATTTCCTTTGCACGCCACAAGGCACGGATCGGCGATAGCGAGAAGGTCCTTGTCGAGCAGAGGGCCAAAAAGCGGGAAGGGGAGCTTCTTGCCCGAACCAACCGAAACGAGATGGTTGCGTTTCCGGGGGATGAAGGCTTGATAGGCTCTTTCGTGCCGGTTGTATTGAAGACCTTGCACGGAAATACCTTTCGGGGGGAGGTAGTATGCCCTGGAAAATGATTTTCTTTCTTTTGATTGTCTTTGTGATCGTTCTGTTTATCTTTTTCAACATCGATACCAGTTCCGACATCAGCTTCGGCTTCGTGACCTATCATGATGTTCCGATCTTCATCTCGCTTTTCCTTGCCTTTACCGCTGGGGTGGTCATAACGATTCCCATGATCTTGCTCGGCAAGGGAGGAAAAAAGAAGGGATCAAAAAAACTTTTTTCGAAAAAAACAAAGAAAGAAATCCCTGAAGAGATCTTATCCGATATCGGGGAAGGAGATGGACCTCGAAAATGAGTTCGGATATGCTGCGCCGTTTTTTCTTTTCTGCTTTGTGTCTGATTGCCGCTGCTTCAGGTTACGGTGAAACGGGTGAGACAAGTGATTTCTCCCAGGCCCTCGGCAAGATTGAGGAGCAAATCCCCCTCTCCACAAGCAGGGCTGAGCGCTACCGGCTTTTGAAGCAGCAGGGTGAGCTCGCGCTGCTCGCCGGTGACCTGGAAACAGCCCAGACGGCGTATCAGAACGCTTCTTTCGTCTATCCTCAAGGCGATGCCACCGACTTTGCATCGCTTCTGAAAAGTGCCGAACTCCTCTTTGAGCTTGGGGAACTTCGCGTTGCCAAAACCCAGGCACAGGTCGTTGCTCAACAGGAGAAAGAGACGAAACTGGGAACGGCTGCTGAGCTGCTTCTAAACAGGATAGCGTTGTTTGACGCTTCTGCTTCCGGCAACGTCGAATTATCCTCCTCGGGAGGAGAAACACCGGTCGATCTTTATTGGGATATCACCTGCGCCTCCTTAAGCGGCGATGGAAATGAGGCGGCTCGCCTAAAGGGCCTTTTGCTTGATACCTGGCCGACTTCCCCCGAAGCCATGATCATCGCGGGACAGGCACGTAAATTTGAAAGCTTTTCAGATCTTATTCTGGCAAGCTATATTTCTCCAGGCAGTAGCGGCGGAGGTGGAGGAGAAAACCGAAAACAAGAGGCCTCCGTTGCCCGTGCTCCGAAGGAAGGTACACTCTTCCTCCAGGCCGGTTCCTTTACCGACAAAGAAAATGCCGAGTATTTGGTGATCGATCTCCAGAAAGCAGGATTTTCCGCTTCCATTGTTGAGGCTGATGTACAGGGAACCCATTACTATCGAGTGGTGCTTTCAAGTGAGAAGGATGATGCCGAGCAGTTTCTTCTGGAGCTGAAGGAAGCCGGTTTCGAGGCCTCTGCTGTCTACTGACCCTGATCATCTTCGAAGTATTCAATCTGGCGGAAGCGCATTTCCTGATCGTCCGTTTCGATGAACCCTTTCATTCCGATAATACCAGGTATGAGTTCAAGCGTTCTGGTGATTTTGTCGTTATCCTGTTCTTCTTTATAGACGAGACGGTAGGCCTGTTCTCCTCTTCCTATGCCCCTGTCATCAATAATCTTAAGCTCAAAAACGGGAACGTTGAGCATATAAACGGCGAATCCTCCCGAAAGTTGTTCACCGTTTGCCGATAGGGTAAAGCGTGGAGGAGCGAGGACCAGCTCTTCTCCGGATTCGCCTCGATAAAAACCAGACAAAGCCGGAAGCTTCACAGGAGCCACCGGTGTTCCGCGTTTTTCCGGTGAGGTTCCTTTAGGTACGGCGTAGTAGGTTCCCGACCACGAGTCGTTGAGGCTCTTTCGCCATGTCTGATTATCGATGTCGTACAACGACACCCTGATCGAACCGCTATCCAGTATACGAATTGATATCTCAACCCGAATGTAGGGGACGAGTTCGTTTTCTCCCTTAATCGATATACTGTTTGAAAGAAAACGGTACGAACTGTTCCAATGATATATCTCCTGGATATCACCGGAATAGAGGGTGATTTCCTGGCTGCTCTTGTCGAAAAGGATCGTGCTGTTGTGATCTCCATTCCAGTTTCTCGATAGAAACTCCTCAAAAGCATCGACGCCGCTGTTGAATAGTTCGCGGAGTTTGCGATCTTCGATTTCTTCTCTCGGCGTTTTTTCTTCGTTTACCTTGATATAATATCCGTCACCACTTCTCCAGGCGTACATGGAACGGACCGTTTCATTTTCGTTCTCTACGGTGGCAAAGACCGGAAAGCTGTCTCCATTTTTTAGGCCGTTCAGATAGGCCTGAGATCGTTCTGATTCACGAATCTCGATGGTTCCTTCCACGGCAAGGGTGATGATTGGTTCATAGGAAATCGCCATGTTATTGGCTCTGCTCTCCCTCCTGAAGATATCAAGCGTTTGTTTCCCCTGGGAATCGATGCCGCTGCAAATGATTTCCGTATTATGATCCCCGACTACATCGCTAAGGGTTACACCGAAAAATCTGCGCTGTGTTGCCCCTGTTTCGCTTTCCCATGCCGGATAATAACCATCTCTGAGCGTGTCGTAATCAGCTATGATGATTTTGATCGGAGAATCGGGACTGTCACCGGCCTTGACTACCAGGATTTGCTCGTCGTTTCGGTCAAGATCGAGATTTACATCCAGGATCTGAACGAGGGAATAGGGAGGATCGATTGCGATCTTCGGCTCACTCGTCTTTTCATCACCGTAGAGAAGCCCCTCTATCTGTTCTCGCGTGCTATCTGAAATCTGCTTTGTTTCCGATGTTGCTGCAGAAGCATTTTCTTCGGAAATGGAAGAGTAGGCCTTCTGCTGACCCCGTTTTTCACCGTTGTCACAGCCGATGATCAGCATCGGTATGAGAAGAATAAGAATACTATGCTTCACGATTATTCACTTCCTGATTCAAAATAGCTTTGCAGCATTCCCAGAACCTTTGTCTTTATGGTCTCGAGCCGAAAGGCGCTCTTGAAACCGGCGGCGGTACGGTGTCCCCCGCCTCCGAAGGTTTGGGCAATCGCCGCGACATTAATATTGCCTTTGGAACGCAGCGAACAACGAAGAATTCCCTGTTCGTTTTCCTTAAAGAAGATAGATACACGAATATCTTTACTTTTTAAAGGAACATTGATGAAACTATCAGCCTCTTCATACCTTGCCCCACAGGCCGCAATGGTTTCTCTGAGCATGGTTTGAACGGCAACATGTTGGTCGTAGTAGAGTTCGAGACTTGCAAGGACCTTTGATTGAAGTTTCAGAGCGGGAATAGAGTTACTCTCGTAGATATGCTGATACATTTCATTTGGGTTGACTCCGATTGCCACAAGATCGTGTGCAATGCCGAAGGTCCGTGCACTGGTTTTCGGATAAATAAAGGAGCCGGTGTCGTACATGATTCCCGTATATAAGGCTACCGCAACCTCAAGATTAATCGGAATATTCAATTCCGTCAGCAAACCATAAAGAATTTCACTGGTAGACGAGGCATTTTCTTCGATGTGATTGTCGGTGAACAGGTCATCTCCCAACTCATGATGGTCAATGATATAGTATTCACCGACATACGGAAGAATATGACTGGCAACATGGCCGATATTTCCGATATCGTTTGTGTCGAGGATAAAATGTCCCCAGGAAGCGACATCCTCGGGCAGAGGATATACTACCGCCGGATCAGGGTCCAGGATATCGATAACCCCTTCGGGATCGAGGTAGTCATATTTCTGTGCGGCCGGATCGGCATTGACAATCTTTACTCGCTTACCCAAATGGCGAAGAGCACGGTATAAAGCTATTTCGCTACCGAGAGCATCGGCATCGGGCGTCTCATGACCGGAAATAAAAAAAGCCTCATGACGTTCGATAAATCCGGCTACTTTCGCAAATCTCCCCATGCGGCTATTCTACCGGATTCTTGCGTCGTTTGTCATCATCGTCTCTCTTCTTCCCCAACGCAATAGAGGCAAATCTGACGATAACGATGAGGGCAATGAGACCTGCTAGGACAAAAGGCCATCGGGCCCGCCATCCTCCTCCATGCTCGGCCTCTTTTCTATCGGAAGAGGTCTTATCGCCGGGAGTGAGAACTATGTCGAATACCGCTGGTTGGAAAACGGTATCGCCGTTAAACACAAAGCGAATTTCTCCTTTCGCAGGTTTGCCGGGAACGGCTTCCTGAGACGAAAAACGGAAGGAGGGCTCCTTCTGTACGGTTCTTCCCTCGTTTTCCGTCAGACGCATCTGTCTATCTTCGGGAGTAAGTACCATCCGGGCACCATCTGCGGCGGTGAAAATAAGGGAATCAAAGCGGAGAATCAGGTTTTCTCCTTCACCGGCATCGGAAATTTCCAACTCGAGGGGGATTTTTATTTCCTGATCATCGATAGTGATTTTGTTCGAGGATAGCTTTGCCGAGATGGAGATCATCAAACCGGAGAGCTGCTGCGCAATCTCTCTTTCCTCGGGCTTTTCACGCACGGAAGAAAATGCGGCCGAAAGTTCCTTGGCCAACTCCTCGGCCGCCGTTTCCGTTCCAATGCCGAGGATATGGATCTTCCAGCCCTTTTTGGCAATCTCTTTGGTATGTTCGAGAAGCCGATGATTAAAGCTGCCGTCGGGTGAGTAGTAGGGGCTGTCGGGGGGAGCTTCCTGCTTCCCGTCCGTTAGTAAAAGGAGATAACGTTTTCTGCCCTGTCGGACGGGAATGGCCTCCACCGTCTTTTCGAGGATATCCAATGCGCTTCCGATGTCTGTAAACCGTCCGTCGGCAGTAATGGATGTGAGTGAATCTTTCAGGGCTTCGATGTCCGCTCTGGACTCTACTTCACCGGAAAAGAAGCGGTCGGTCTTGCCGTAAAAATTAATCAGAACAAAGAGATCACCGGGAATAAGAAGTCTGTCGACAAGCTCATCAGCCACATACTCCTTTACGGAGTCTATCTCTTCGACCATCGAAAGGGACTTGTCCAGCAGGACAAACAATTCGATATTTCCTTTTCTTGTATCGGCATAGAGAATCCCCGAGATGCCCAGGAAAAAGATAAAAATCGTCAGAACTCTTTTTTTCACCATGATGTCTCTAATCCTATCATGATCTACAAAAAAAAAAAATGTGCTTTACATTTTTTCCGCGATGTAGATAATCTATTAATGAAATAAACCGAAGGAGAGTGCAATGGGAAGCATAGATCTACCGAAAAGTCCGATGGTGTTTCACCCTACAAAGCGAAGCGCGGTGGGATCCCGAAACTCCCTCGCTCAGGAAAGCCGAGACCAGCAGGCGGAAGTTGATCGTCTTCTTGAAGAAGAAATCGATAAGGTAATGAATCATATCTCCACCAAACTTCCTAAGGAAGTTCTGGAGCGGCTGGACGTCATGGGCGGCCTTAAGGAGAAATTGTACAACTATTTCAACCAGAATGTTCAGAACATGGTCAACCGTTATCTGGTTACCAGTGAAGACGAATTGGTAAAGAAGACTCGAAACTTTATCGATCGCGAGGAAATGAAGGTCCTTACCCGATATACACCGAAAGAGATATCTACTCTTCTCGATGAAGTCGGAGGAATGGATCGGTTCAATACCGGTGAGATTGAAAAATCAATCGTAAATATGTACGGCCACTTACAGGGACATATCCAGAGAGGCGTGAACGATCTGGAAAACTTGACAAACTCCCTGCTTCGGCAAAAAACCGATGTCGGTGCCTTTATCCGCGGTGAGAATGCCTATTCCGTCGTAAAATGTTCCTTTAAGGACAATATACAGAAACCAAAGACCGTTACCGATGTAAAGCTTTCGGTTAATATCCTCGATTCCGAGCTTATCAGTCCTATTTTTCACTACCAGGTAACCGTCGAATATCTGATCAAGGACCTGCTTTCCAAGCATGTCATGGATCAGATCGATAAAGAGATCGAAAATCTGAAAGATGAAAGAATCGACGAGGGGCTGGAGGAGCTCAACGATAGCGAGATCATCTTTGAGAAGATGAAGCGGGTGGAGAATTATACCGATGACGATAAGGAGAACCCGAAGTCCAATCGGTATAAGTTTATGGCGAAGAAACTGATGGAACGGCTTGAGGGGCTTCGTGCCGAGATCGATCCCGAAGAGTTCGATCAGCTCAACATCAGAGAAAATCTGAAAAACATCGTCGATATCGAGAACATAAGAAACCGTGGGTACAATACCGCCGTCAACTCCATCACCTCCATTCTCGACACCTCGAAGATGGGGTATCAACACATCGAAAACCTGAAAAATGCCCGTGAACTTATTATTCAGGAATATGAGGATACCGACTACGCATTACTGCCGGATGAACGCTATCAGGTTAGACTCAAATACTACGACAATGCCCAGTTGATTGAGGAAAGAAAATCGTACGATGTTCAGCTTCGTTCTTTCGAAATTGAGGTTCAGCATCTTTGGGATGTCCTTGAGATGGTCTATGAAGACACCAAACTGTTTAAGCGCGTCACCGATTATCCCGATCTTGCCAAGATCTATAAGAATAAGATTAGAAAGAAGATTAAAGCCAAGACAGGTGATCCCCTCTATGAAGACATAGACAAGGTTTGGGATGAGATTTCCTTTGTGCAGCCTGCCGAAACGCAGGTAGAAAAGATGAACCGTACCTATATGTTTGAAAAGGATAAGGTGCGGAAAAAATTGATCTTGATGAAGGATAAACTGCAGGAGATGTACGGTTTTCGTTATCCGGTCCAGCGCCGTGTCATGGAAGATCGTCTCGATTTTCTCCAGAAAGAGTTCAATCGTTTTGAGTATTTAATTAATCCTTATCATATTCAGCCTGGTCTTCTTCTTGATGTGGACATCACTTCCATTAAGAGAAAGAAGGCAACCTTAGACGGTATGGCGAATGTGCTCAACGAATTTCTGCACGGCGTTTCAAAGGGTTTCCAGGATGCCGCTTTTGCATCTTTCAGCCGACGACGGAGCACCGTCAGGGATGATATCGATCAGCATTTCGCTTCGGTTGCCGAGTTCGAAGAGCGGCAGGCGGAGGAGGAGGGAGGCGCACTTCCTACTCCAAGCAAGGGACAGGCGTATCTTGATATGCTGAACGATAGTGCCGACGCAGGGGCTGGCGAGGTATCGACCGTTGTGGAAGAGGCTCCGGTTTCCAAGCCCGCTACAACGCGAAAAAAATCTTCGGCTCCCAAGGGTTTGGTCGATGATGCTCCAAAAAAGAAACGGGGCAGGGGTCGACCCAAAAAGGGAAGCGACGGTCTGAAGAGTTTATAATCGATGTACGCTAAACGCCCCCGACAGCGGGGGCGTTGTTTTTATGGAGACGGGAAGAATGAATATGAATATGTACGAATTCGAGACCCTTTCCACCAAGGATGGTTTTAATCGGTCTTTGAGCCATTTTCGGACGGTCTCTTCCTTAATAGATAATTTCGAATCCCATATCAATCTCGCGGATCTTCTAAACGAAGCCCTAAACGAAAAAGAGATTGATCATAGGCAGATTATGCCGATTGTAAGGGCCCTTTTGGTGGATAAGTATGCTTATCGTTATGAGAGCCTGACATTGCCGCAGTCCATTACCGAGTTTGCTCTTTTTGTCGATGAGATAAAGCGCTGGAAGGCGGTTGACATTGTCCTGGTCTACTTCCATCCCGACCTTGGTCCCATGGTGCTGAATCCAAAGAACTCGGAGCATTTCGATAGTTTGAACAATATGGCGAGGAGTGAGCTTCTGACCATATATGTCGGAAGCTTTGAAAAGAAAGGGGATGAAAAGCTGGAGTCTAAGGCCCTTGATACGATTGTAAAGCTTTTTTCAGGCAAAAAGGCGAAGGCTCCCGACTCATTGACCAAAGGAAATTTTGCCGCAAAGCCGAGGATACCTGCAAAAGCGGCGGCACCCAAAAAGTCCCAAAAGCGGTCGACGCCTGCGGCATCGGAAACAAAGCATGCAAAGGCTTCGGCTGCGACAGCAAGTCCTGCGGGCGTAAAGGAAAAGGAAGCAGAGGCTACTGCGCCTGCTGCTGGCTCCGGAAAGCGGAGAATGACTCCTTTTTACTCTGTTCCCGTTACCAATGAGCTGTTCCATAACGGGAATGTGGAGGCCTGGAAACGGATCATCCAAAGTTATAACCATAAGCATCCTTCACTGGAGGTTTACATCTATTATGAGGGAGAGCGAATCCATGATATCCACAGTCTCTTTAAGTGGGGCAAGGTTAAGCACGGCAGTGCAATCCTTTTTGCCGTTGCTGGGGAAGATATCAAGGATGTGGCGAAGTTGCAGCGCTATCTCAAACAGGGAGCGAGTCCTAAATTTGAGGAGTTTCTCAAATATCCCATAAGTCAGATTCTCAACCTGTTTTGAACAAGCGAGGGCAAGTATGACAAAGAATATGCATTTTTTTAGCAGAAACAAATATGTAAAAAATCGGGAAACGTGGGAAATTTTCGGACTTCGGGGAAAGCAGGCAATGGAGTTTGCCGCCCTCGATCTCCCCATCTTGCCCGGTTTTATTATCGATGCTTCCGTAACCGCTCACCTGGATCATCAGCCTGATATGAAGCGGTACCTTAAGAACTATATCGGAAAGTGTGAGAGTGATACCGGAAAACGGTTCGGAGATAAAGAGAATCCGCTACTGGTGAAGATTGTTATCAGTCCGAACCTTGCGATCGTATCCTACCCAACCTTGCATAACTTTGGGTTGACGGACGAAACCATTCCCGGATTTAACCAATTCGTGGGTGAGGATTTCGGTTACCACGAGGTCCTTTTCCTCATCAAAGGCTATCTGCAGATAGAAGAGAAGATAGCTCAGCTTGAAGAGCGTCAAAAGGATGCGGAAAAGATTACCTCATTAATCGAAAATCTTCAAAAGGGGATGGAAAAAAATGACAAAGCTGAAAAATTCAAGTCCTTGATGGAAGAGTACCGAAGGTATCTTCCTGAAGATTTTTTCAGTGATGCCTATACCCAGCTGGAAATTGTCCTTAAGACGATAAGTAAGATGCTGGCCATCGATGAACTTGACGACGAAGATGCCGCTCTTATTGTTCAGCCGATGGTCTATGGAAACTACGGAAAGAACAGTGCCAGCGGTGAGTTTTTTACCCGTAATATCGTAACGGGAGAGAAAAAGCTCGAAGGGTGGTTTGAGCAGAACCGATTCAATAGTATCGAATCTGAAGGAAAAGAGATCGCACAGATCGAAAAGCCGATTTTTGCAGAGTTGGAAAAGGTTGCTGGCATAGTGGAGGACCATTTCAAAGAGATTCGGTCCATCCGCTTTACGGTGGAAAACGGCAAGGTGTGGCTTATCGATCAGCGGCCTTTAATGAGCAAATCGGTTCAGGCGGATGTTAAAACCCTGCTTGATCTCTATGCCAGGAAGATCATCAGCCGAGAAGAACTTATCACCGCCTTTAAACCTGATCAGCTCAACGAGATCCTCCATCCCGTCATCGACGTCAAGTCGACTAAAAGCATGGAGCGAATCGACGGAGGCATTGCAGGTGCCCCCGGAGCGGCAATCGGGAGGATTTATTTTTCCACCGAGACCCTGCTTGACGCCTATAAAAGTGCCCAGCAAAAGGGAGAAGATACCCGGCTGATCCTTTGCATGCCTGCGACCTTTGCCGAAGATGTAAAGGCCATTGAGGTCTCCACCGGTGTTCTTTCCGCAGAGGGGGGATACTCCGCTCACGCTTCGGTTGTGGCGCGACAGTATGGTAAGGTTTCTCTTGTCAATTTCGATCTGAAATTCCGTGGTAAGAAAAAGGCCCTAATCGGTAAGGTCGAATTGAATGAAGGTGATCTCGTAACTTTGAACGTTCCCCACTATGGTGAACCCACTATTTTACTTGGCGAGGCCCAGCTGATCGAACCGGACCCGAAACAGTCGGGGCTGCTTGATTTTATCGACGTTGTCAAGAAGGAGGTGTCGGCCTTCCATGTACGGGTCAATGCTGATAAACCGCGGGATGCCGAACTTGCACGCACCTTCGGAGCCGAGGGAATCGGGCTTTGCCGGACCGAACACATGTTTTTTCAGGAAGAGCGTATCAATGTTTTTCGTGAGATGATTATGTCCGACAATCGTGAAGAGCGGCTGAAGGTCCTGAAAAAGCTGAAGAAGATGCAGCAGAGCGATTTTTATCAGATTTTCAAGGCTATGGAAGGGAAAGAGGTGACAATTCGCTTGCTTGATGCCCCCTTACATGAATTCCTGCCCCATAACGATGAGCAGATGAAAGCCTTCCTTGATTATTTGAAGACAAGCGGAGGCAAGAGCATGAGCCAGCGGGAGGTTCGCGAGCGCTGTGACGCCCTTGCCGAGTTCAACCCGATGCTTGGTCATCGAGGCTGTCGTATTGCTGTGAGTTATCCCGAGATCTATGAGATGCAGATGGAGGCCATTTTCGAGGCTGCCTATAAGCTTGTTTCCGAGGGGAAGAAGGTGGCGCCTGAGATTATGATTCCCCTCATCATGAACCATAATGAGCTGAAGCTCATTATCTACGGAAAAAAGATCGAGGGTAACACTTATCGCGGCCTTGCCCAGGTTGAAGAGCAAGTCAGAGAGCGGCTGGGTGCCAAACCGCTCGATTACAAGTTCGGTACCATGATTGAGCTTCCTGTCGCGGCTCTGGGGGCTGGTGAGATCGCACGTTATGCCCAGTTCTTCAGCTTCGGCACGAACGACCTTACCCAAACCACCATCGGCCTTTCCCGGGACGACTATACCTCCTTTATGCCTGATTATACACTTTTCGATATCCTATCGGGAAATCCCTTCCAGATTCTCGACGAACATGTAAAGGAGCTTATTTCGATTGCCGTGCGGCGGGGAACCCTTACCAGACCGGGGCTTACCAAGGGCCTCTGTGGTGAACATGGTGCTGTGCCCTCCAATATTGCTTTCTGCATGGATGCCGGGCTCGACTATGTTTCCTGCTCGGTCTATTCGGTGCCCATTGCACTGCTTGCCGTTGCTCAGCAGAATATTGAGCGAAGAAAGGCATAACAGAGCTCTTATACCACAATGCAAACAAAAAGCTGCCGAAACCATGGGTTCCGGCAGCTTTTTTAGGCACTCGCTCCTGTTGCGATACCTGGTTTACCAGATGCCGAACTTCTTGATCCCTTCGAGAATCGATTTGTGTGCCTGCCTTGCGTCCGACTTCGGAATCCCCGCTTCCCTGTTGAGGGTTTCGGTAAAGAAGTAACCAAGGGTGTCCATTACCTCATCATTGGCGTAAAAAAGAAGTGAAAAATTGATTCCCGAGGGCTTCATGATGGTAAAAGAACCATAACTGATGATAGGTTCCTTGCTTACCATTACCTTGGTCTGGTTCTTTGCGGTATAGATCTCAAGCTCGTTAAACCGCTGAGGAATCTGATGCTTCGTATCCCGCCTAAAAGGTTCTACAAATTTCTGCGGATAGGTTGCCGGTTCGACCAGCACGAACAACTTGTTTCCATCGGTCTGAAACGTGAGCCCTTCTTCGGTTAGATAGATACTTTTTACACCACTGTAGGCGACAACCTCGTAGATAGAGTAGGTAGTCCTACCATCAAAGAATGATGAAACAATGTATCCGCCTTCTCGCGGAAGCTTATCCTGAGAATATGCCTGGAAAAGGTCCAACGCTTTCGGTGCCATAGATTCATACTCCTTCTTTTATCTTCATTATAAACATCACCTGTTTATGGCTGCAAGCACTAAAACTGGGAAGTACTTTTCTTTCGTTTTTCATCTGCCTTTAAAAAATATCGTGCTGCAAGATCGTCTTGTCCCATCTTTCTGAGTGTACTGGCGAGATTTTGATAAGCTTGCCAGGATTCTGGTGAAAGCTGCATCGCCTTCCTGAAAGTGCTTGCAGCCTCATCATAGTTATCAAGATGGTAATAAATCTTACCGAGAATCAGCAGCAGGGAATAGGGGGGATCGGACATTGCAGAAAGGGCGTTCTCGAGGAAATCGGCTGCTTGATTTCCCTGGTTCGCCTTTTCCAGACACCATGCATGAGAAGTAAGAAAGCGTTCGTGAAATGGCGCTTTCCTGAGGAGCCTCCTATAGACAAGGGCCGCTTCGAGATAACGTTCCTGTTTACGTAGCGAAATACCAAGTACACGCAGTGCCTGAAGGTCCTCAGGTATAAGGGCAAGCAATGCCTTTGCCTGTTCGGCACAAGCGGAAAAATCGGAAAGCCGATAGAGCAGCAGCAGCAATTTTCGCATATAGATTCTGTCGTTACCCAGCAGCTTTATCAGCGAACGATATTCGCCCGTAAGCTTCTGAGCGATCTTCACATCTTCCACCTGTTGTTCGTGGAGAGGAATCACCCCGAGAAGTGCTTCTTTCATTTCCGGGTTGATCCCCAGGGCCTTCATATACCACGTTTCAGCATCTCTGGTATTTCCGCTTCTCAAATGGAAATCCCCCAGAGCCGTCATAAGGAAGGAATCCTCTTTATTATCTTCCAGCGCCTTGAGCGCAAGGCTCATGCCGCGAGAGGGGTCCCGTTCCAGTTTCCAGAAGACAAGGGGAGTATAGTAACGTGCGATCTCGTTATCGGGATCGCTGCGGTCTATCTGGCGCAAGACATGAAGCATTTCTTCGAAACGCTGTTGCTGCCACAGCACCATGGCGATTCCATATCGTGCTTCGATACGGGTACGATCGAGATCAAGTGCCCTGCGAAAGTGATTTTCCGCCCGCTTAAAGTCGCCGAGGTGGCGGAGTGATTCTCCGATAAGTAGCCTGATCTCTATGTCGTCGCTGCCGGCCTTTAGGAGGCGCAGGGCATGATAAGATGCCTTGCGAAAATTTCCAGTCTCATAGTAGCGGACCGCGGTTCTGTAATCGGCCTGAAGGGGATCAAGTTCCTCTCTGTCGTCGCCGAAATGCTTCAACTGGGAGAGTTCCTTCAGTGCTTCGCTTTTTCTGCCTGTCTGGAAAAGCAGTACGGCACGTCGATAGCGAATCATCTCGTCATCGGGCGAAAGCTCAAGGGCCTTCTCGTAGGCCCACAGGGCATCATGAAGACGCCCCTCTTCCCTGGCCCCCATACCGAGATAGAGGTAGAGGAGAACGCTTTCAACCCCCCGTTCCTGGAGGAAGGAGAACATCTCCATGGATTGTTTGACATCTCCTCGATGAAAAAGGCGGATGGCCTGCACATAGAGGGTGTTCAGATAGGCTTGGTATATCTTCGTATTTTCCGGCCGCTGCTCCACCAAATTCGATAAAAGGGGGAGAGCAATGTCGTGACGCCCTGCCTTTAGATAGGCAAAGGCCAGGTAGGTTCCTATCTGGGCAGACTGCGGGGCGGCCTTCCAGGCCCGCTTGAGCTGGAAAAGGGCCTCTTTAGGGAAGCCTCCACAATAGTATGCCCTTCCAAGAAAAAACATGCCGGCCACCGATTCCGGTTTTGCCCGGTGAAAATCACGCAGGTATGCGATAGCCGGTGCATATTCTCCAAGAGCATGCCATGCCCTTCCGAGATAAAGGGCGGCGTCTGCAACATCATTTCGTGTTGCAACGACGGGGAGAAGAAGCGATATGCAGCCCCGATAGTCCCGTTTTTTGCCTGCCTCAATGGCCTGGCGTAAGCGTGTTTTGGCCTCACGATCATCCATGATATAATGAGAATACACGTTTTCCTCATCTTTCGCTACCGAAAGAGCATCTGCGGTTTTGACAAAAATGGCCCCTTCTGGCATCATTGTCTTATATTTTTGAGTCGGGGGACGCTATGCATCTTGTTGTTATCGGTGCCCAATGGGGTGACGAAGGAAAAGGAAAAATTGTTGACTATCTTGCCTCGGAGGCGGACCTTGTCGTTCGTTTTTCCGGTGGTGCTAATGCCGGACATACTATTGTAACAAATGATATTACCTATAAATTGCATCTTGTTCCCTCCGGAATTGTCTATCCGGAAAAACACGTCGTACTCGGTTCGGGTATGGTGATCGATCCTGAGGCCCTCTTTTCCGAGCTGGCTACCATCAAAGAGCAGGGGGTTGATTGGGAAGGACGTGTACATATCAGTGACAGAGCACACCTCGTTTTGCCGGATTATAAAGAGATCGACAAGACTACCGATGCAAAACGGCGAAATCCCATAGGGACTACGGGGCGCGGTATCGGTATTGCCTATGCTCAGAAGGCGAACAGAGACGGTATCCGGGTCGGTGACCTCACAGAGGCGAATTTTCTCAAAAGCCTTCGGGACAATGAGCGGGAATTTCTCGCACCCTATATTGAGAGGCTCAATTCGATGAGTATCAATCTTGCCGCCTACATGGCGAAATACGACGAGAAGCGGGTGCTTTTCGAGGGGGCCCAGGGAGCTCTTCTCGATCTTGATATAGGGACCTATCCCTTTGTCAGTTCTGGATATAGTGCCGCCGCCGGGGCGAGTATTGGGGGCGGCGTCGGGCCTCGGAAAATCGACAGGGTGATGGGTGTCTTCAAGGCCTACACGACCAGGGTTGGAAACGGCCCCTTCCCCAGTGAATTTGATCCTGAAACCGAGGGCGCTCTTGAGAATATGGTACGTGAGATCGGCAGGGAGTACGGAGTAACCACCGGTAGGCCTCGACGTTGCGGCTATCTTGATCTGGTAGCTCTGCGCTATGCATGTCGGACCAATTCCATCGATTCGCTGGTCCTTACCCACCTTGATGTGTACGATACCCTGGATGAGATCGGTGTCTGTGTGGGGTATGAGCTTGATGGAAAGACCATCACTGATTTCCCTTCCACCGCTTCCGCCCTTGACCGGATCAAGCCGGTGGTAAAGAGTTTCCCCGGTTGGAAGAAAACCCTTACGAAGGTGGCGAAGTATGAGGATCTTCCGGAGAAGGCGAAAACATACATTGCCTTTATCGAAGAGTTCACAAAGACGAGTGTCGATATCATCTCTGTCGGTTACAACAGGGAAGAGACCATGATCAGGAAGGACATGTGGACAAGATCCTGATTGTAGATTTCGGCGGGCAAACGGCCCAGCTTATTGCACGGCGGATCAGGGATTTTGGTGTATACAGTGATATTGTCGCTCCCGAGACCAATCTTTTGCCGAACATCCTCTCCGATGTGAAGGGCCTGATTTTTTCCGGCTCTCCCTGGTCGGTCTATGAAGAGGGCGCTCCAATCGTTCATCCGAGTGCCTATGAAAGCGGTTTGCCCATTCTCGGTATCTGTTACGGTTTTCATCGGATGACCGCCGATTTCGGGGGATCGGTCCTTGGACTGGCAAAGAAAGAGTACGGTAGGGCCTCCTTGCGCTTTCCCAAGCCCTCTAAACTTTTCGATGGGGTCCCCGAAGGCTTTATTAGCTGGATGAGTCATGGAGACAGCATTGCCGAAGTTGCGGAGGGTTTTCAGATTACCGCTCGAAGTGCAGACCACCCAGCTGCGGCAGAAGATCCCGAAAAGAGGCGCTACGGCCTTCAGTTCCATCCCGAAGTAACTCACTGTGAGTACGGCATCAAGATTCTTGAGAACTTTGTCTTTGGGATTTGTGGTGCAGATAGGGGCTGGAGTATGGAGGGCTACCTCGAGGAGGTTTCTGCGTCCATCAAAAAACGGGTTGGCGACCATCCTGTTCTTCTTCTTATCTCGGGAGGGGTCGACTCTTCGGTGGTCGCCGGTGTCCTGCTTTCGGCTCTTGATCCGGAAAAGGTGCACCTGATGTACATCGATACGGGGCTCATGCGCAAAGGTGAGACCGAAGCGGTACGTAAAAGCCTTGAGGCCCTTGGCGCCACCCATCTTTCGATCATCGATGCAGGTGACCGATTTTTACATGCTTTGGAAGGGGTTGATGATCCTGAAGAAAAACGACGGATCATTGGAGACCTCTTTGTCGAGGTGCAGAAGAGTGATATCGTCGGGAAAATAGACGGGGATTATTTCCTTGCCCAGGGCACCCTTTATACCGACCTGATCGAGTCTGGCAAAGGGGTCGGCAAGAACGCCAAGGTAATCAAAAGCCATCACAATGTGCGCAGCCCTCTCATCGAGGCAAAGCGAAACGCCGGTATGATCATCGAACCCCTGGACCGACTCTACAAGGACGAGGTCAGACGGTTAGGAAGACTTATCGGCCTATCCGAGAGTGTGGTGGGACGCCACCCCTTTCCGGGGCCGGGCCTCGCGGTGAGAATCCTCGGGGCGGTTGACCGAGAAAAGTGCAGGATCCTGCGGGAGGCTGATGCCATATTCATCGAGGAACTCCATCGCCGGAAGCTCTACGACGAGATATGGCAGGCCTTTGCCGTTCTTCTTCCGATTAAGTCGGTAGGCGTAACAGGGGATGCAAGGCGTTACGGCTATGTTCTTGCCCTTCGGGCGATTGTCAGCCATGACGGAATGACCGCCGACGTATATCCCTTTGATACAAAGGACCTTCTTGAAATTTCTTCGCTTATCACAAACTCCGTATCGGAAATCGGCCGGGTTGTCTACGATGTGTCGAGTAAGCCCCCTGCCACCATTGAGTGGGAGTAGGATAGGAAGTATCCCTCGTTTTTTCTGACTTCTGACGGTCCGACGGCATATTCGGTCGCTTCGTCTGCTTAATCGGCAAAACGCTTTCGTAAACCGCTTTCTATCCTCGAAGAGAGGATGGAGGCGGTGAAGGTCAAAAGAAAGTAAAGCAGGGTGACGGCGCTCCAAATCTCGAGGGTACGATAGGTTGATGCCGTCAATTCCATCCCCTGGAAGGTGAGCTCTGCAATAGAGATGACCGAGACAATCGATGAGTCCTTCATGGTGGAAATAAATTGTCCGGTAAGGGCTGGGAGGGCGTTCCGGGCCGCCTGAGGCAGGATGATAAGCCGCGTTCGATCGAAGGATGAGAGTCCGAGGCTGTAGCCTGCCTCCCATTGTCCCTTATCCACCGAGCGTATTCCCGACTGGATGATTTCGGCGATGTAGGAGCCCTCGTAGATGCCCAGGGTGATGACTGCCGAGAGAAAGGCGGTCAGCCTGGCGGGCTCGGACAAAAATAGTGCCAGAATCCTTTGGACCAAAGGGGAGGCATTTCGTGCGGCCTGATCGATGCCGAGGGGATCGAGAAGCTGGCTTGAGAAAAAAAAGTAGAAGATAAAAACCAAAACCAGAGGCGGCAGGTTCCTGATAAGTGAGACGTACAGGCCGGAAAGCATCCTGAAAAAGCGGTTGCGTACCAACCTTCCAACGCCGACAACGGTACCGATGAAGAAGGCGATGATGCTCGACCAGATCGACAATCGGATGGTAGTGAGAAAGCCTTTAAGCAGGATTCCCCGCGGATTGAAAAATGAAGCGACTACCGGTTTCCAGTTCCACCTATAATGCATAACCTGTGAGGAACGGAAAAGAAAAAGTGCAACGAAAAGGATTATGATCACCGCCGACACAATATCGACGGTGATGCGAAGCCTCTTCGTTTTTGCATGAAAGAGCTGATGGCGTGTTGCTGAGACTTTCATTCCAACGCTGACTGCCAATCCCTGGATTCGAACCAGTAGGCTTTCCTTTCTGCAAGCCATCCCTCGGAATCCACCACCCGTATCCAGCTGTTGAATACGTTCAGGGCGTCGGCCTCTCCCTTTCGTATCGCAAAGCCGATGGGTTCGCGGGTAAAGGTCCCCGGTATCGGTAGATAGAGGGTATCTGGATTTTCGATGGCTTGAAAGGCGGGCAGGGGAGCCGAGGCCACCATGGCATGGGCACGACCTGTTTTCAGCTCCTGAAGCGCCTGGGCCTCATCATCAAAGAGTTTGATATTGGCATTCGGCATATATTTCTTGGCGGCATCGGCTGCTGTAGTACCGATTCTCGCCACAACGGTGACATCGGGATTGTCGAACTCCTCCAGAGAGCCGTATCCCGGGGCTGTTTTCTTATTTGCCACGATGGCCATCCCCGAGTAATCATACGGGATGGTGAAGTTGACCTTCAGGCTTCGCTCCGGACGAATCCCCATTCCTCCGATAATGACATCGAATTTTCCGGTCAAAAGCGCAGGAATGATTCCCGACCACTTGGTGGGAACAAACTCGACATCAACACCGAGGTCTTGAGCAAGACGCTTGGCCACATCGATTTCAAAGCCGATCAGCTGGCCGTTCTTATCATTCATGGCCCAAGGGACAAAGGTGGACATGCCGACCTTCAGAACACCGCGGCGGGAAATTTCGTCGATCAGAGTTCCATTCCCCCGTGGCTCATTGTCTGCGGTATTTTCTTCTTTGGGAGGGGCCCCGCAGGCAGTGAAAAAGGAAAGGAGGACGACAAACCAGATAAGCATGAGAACGTAGCTTCTGCTTTTCTTCATAAAAACCTTCCTTATGGTGTTTTGGTTTAAAACCTATATAAATGGTATGTATTTGACTATTTGAAGTCAAATACTTTACGGAGAAACTCCCTGGATCGCTCTTGGGATGGCCGCTGAAAAAAGGCCTTCGCCTCCTGCTGTTCAATGACAGCTCCTTCATCGAGAAAGAGGACACGGCTGGCAACCTCCCGGGCAAAGCCCATTTCATGGGTGACCGCAAGCATGGTCATCCCTTCCGCCGCGAGGTCACGCATCACCTGGAGCACCTCACCGATCATTTCCGGATCGAGGGCACTGGTCGCCTCGTCAAAAAGCATCACCTTCGGGTCCATGGCAAGGGCCCGGGCAATAGCCACCCGCTGTTTCTGACCGCCCGAAAGCTGGGAAGGGTAAGCCTCTATCTTGTCGGTCAGCCCAACCTTGGCAAGCAATTCACGGCTCCGCTCTTCCGCCTGGGCGGCAGAGCGTTTCCTTACCCGCATCTGTGCGATATCGATATTTTCACGTACAGAGAGATGGGGAAAAAGATTGAAGGATTGGAATACCATTCCTACCTCGGTGCGGATGGTGAGGCGGTTTGCCGGCTTCTCGTCGAGGGGAATCCCGTCGACGACGATTGTTCCCGAATCGATCTCTTCCAATCCGTTGATGCAGCGCAACATGGTGCTCTTTCCCGATCCCGATGGGCCTATGACGGCCACAACCTCCCCCTCCTTCACGGTAAGGCTTACCGAGTCGAGAGCTTTCACTCCCCCCGGAAAGGTTTTGCTTATTGACGAGAGTTCAATGATCGGTCGATCAGGTGTATGCATAACTGTAACCCCAATGTAATGAGAAGATAGATGGCGGCAACGGTGAACCATATTTCGAAGGTGAGAAAGGTTTCGGAAATGATCTCCCTGCCGCGCATGGTGAGATCGTAGATTGCTATGGTGCTTACCAGTGCCGAATCCTTTACCGTGTTGATGGCTTGGTTTGCAAGAGCCGGCAGGCTGGTCCTGAGGGCCTGGGGCAGGATGATCCGGCAGTAGAGATCGCCCGAGGAAAAACCGAGAGAGTAGGCCGCTTCCCATTGTCCCTTCGGGATGGAAAATATTGCCCCCCGAAGAATTTCCGAGGTATAGGCCCCTTCGAAAAGGGAGAGAGCCAGTATTGCCGAAGGGGTGGCGGGAATGTTGAAAACCGGTGCTATGACAAAGTAGATGAAAAAAAGCTGAATCAGAAGCGGGGTGTTACGGATAAGGGTAACATAAAGCCGGGCGATCACCGATGCGACGATGCCCTCGGAGAGTCGGGCAAGGAGTGTAAGCGTTCCTATGAGAAACGAAATGAAGAGGCTGATGAGGGAGATCCACAGGGTCACCCCAAGCCCCCGCAACAGGGGGCCGAAGGTGATCCGCCCCTCTGCTGCGGTAAAGAGATATCGTTTCACCCGATACCACTGCCAATCGTAACGGACATTTCCCGAGATCCTGGAAAAAGCGAAAATCAATAGCCCGGAAAAAAGGAGAAAAAGCACGGTTTCTTTCAGGAGCTGTTTCCTCGAATCCATGAAACCAGTATCACAGGAAGCGGAAATTGCCGCAAGAGGGGATTACCCTACTGTTTTTGTAAAAAAAAGAACATTGCGGTCCGCTTCGGCCTTGAGAATTTCAAAACCGAAGCGATCTGCGACGTATTCCATGCTCTTCTTTGTGTAAAAAGTAACGTGAGTGAAATCCTGGCGATAGTACCAATCGGCAAAATTGATCGTTTCCCGAAAAAAACTTGTCATGATGCCAAGGATGCCGCCTGGCCGCAGCAGCTGTGCCATACGGGAAAATTCTTCCTTCGGCCGATGGAAATGTTCTGCAACCTCGCAACAGGTGATGAAGTCGTACCGATGCTCTGAGGCTGGTTGTTCGGGGAAAAAGAAGGGATCGTAGCATGCTACCGACAGCCCTTTTTGTTCAAGTAGCCGGGCCAGGACAGGAACCGGACCACAGCCGTAATCGAGTCCGCCGGCCCCGGTGTCGAGGAGCTGGCAAAGGGGATCGGACAAGCGTCTGAGAAAGGCGATGTAGGCTTTGTCGGTGGGGTGATTTTGATGGAGCGCATAGCGCGACCGTTCGGCTTCAGGTTGAGGCAGGGCCGCAGGATCGAGGAAGATGGTCGAACAGAAATCACATCGGTAATAGCGTCCCATTTTATCTTCAGAGAAAATCCTGCAAGGGGAATGCCCGCACAAAGGGCAGGGCTGTAGATCATCCATACAGGCGGAAAGCCTATCGAAAAGAGATCGCGTAATCAAGACGGGTAGCGGCCGAAGCCTTTTTCCGGTAGAGTAGTATGTTGTATGGATATCAGAATTAAAGATCTGTCGGTAAACGAATTGTATGAAACCTCTGTTCTGCAGCAAACACGCTTCTGGTCCTTGGTGAAGGCCCGTCAAGGGATCGCCTCCCGTGTCTTCGAGCTTTCTGTTCGAAAAAGCGACGGTTCACTCGACAAAGAGACCCTCCTTTTGCTCCATCGCAGGCTTTCGGGCGATGTCTCTGTCGCCTATGTTCCCCCTATGGGCCTGAAATCCTTCCCGAACAGGAGGAAGAAGGGGTACTGCTTGAAGAGCTTTCCGAAGGGCTGCGCAGCCACCTGCCTGCGACCTGTGCCTTCTTGCGATTTGATCTGAAGTGGGAATCCCCCTGGGCACGGGAGAGCGATTTTTTCGACCCTGAAGGGAACTGGTTGGGGCCTCCCAAGAAGAAAAGTCAGGAGCTGCGAATCAATTTTGCTACCCGGAATTGGAATCTGCGGAAGGCAAATACCAACATTCTCCCCACTAATACCATCTTTCTCGATTTGCGCAAAAGCGAACAGACCCTTATGGCGGAAATGCGTCCGAAGACCCGTTACAACATCAAACTCGCCGAAAGGAAAGGGGTGACGGTGAGAATCGGCGGTTTCGACGACCTTCCGATCTGGAACGATCTATACAGCCAAACCTGCCGGCGCAACAGGCTGTTCCATCACCGGGAAACTCATTTCAAGGACCTGCTCGGGACCGACCGATCGATATTCGATTCGAATACCGGGGTGTTCTTTTTGATCGCCCAGGTTGAAGAAACGCCGTTGGCCGCCATGTTTCTCGTTTTTTCCGGAAAACGGGCCACCTACCTTTATGGGGCCTCTGCCTCGATCAAAAGAAACCTCATGGCGACCTATGCCCTTCAATGGCGTGCAATACAGGAGGCCAAGGCCGCCGGTTGTCTTGAATACGATCTTTTCGGCGTCTCTCCCTCCGCCGATCCCTCTCATCCCCTTTACGGCCTCTACCGCTTCAAACGCGGTTTCGGCGGTGATCTCTACCATCGCATGGGCTGCTGGGATTATCCCCTTGACGAGAACGACTATGAGGCCTGCGCCGCCGCGGAAATGAACAGCCAGGGCTACCATCTGCGGTAAAACCCTTGCGCCATTTACGGATCAAAAGTAAGCGAATAGATGCGAAGTAGCAACGTATCATCTTGTCGGTTCATGAGGTAGTAGTTCTTACCGTCGAAGCATGAGGCATGTACGCCGTTGGGATTTCCCATAGGGATAATCTCACATTCGGCCTCGCCTAACAATTTCCCTTCGGAAGCATAGCGGTACAAACGCACTTTTTCTCGTTCTTCCGAGAGCCAATAGCTTGTTCCATCCCCTGCAAAACCGGAAAATAGGGCATTAGGAAGGGCTTCCTCAAAGGTCCAGAGACCCAATGCTTCCATTGCCTCTAAAGAAAAACCAAACCTCCTTCCTGTGTCGTCTATGAACAGGGGGAGAACCCTATCTCCGGTTTCTTTCCCCATGAGTCCTAAGATTGCACCATCTTCTCTTGCAAGAACCAGGGCCTTTTTATTCATCGACTGGGCCTTAAGAAAAAGGAGGTCCTTGTTTAGCACGATCCTGTCCGGCAGGAAGCCAAGGGGAAGAGTTGTTTCCCATATCAATGTACCGTCACGTTTGAGGCAAAAAAGGGTACCGCTCACGCAGGTTAGATAGGTATCGGCTTCTGTGATCGAGAAAAATGTCATGGAAGGTCCGATACCTTTTACGACTTCTATGCTCGACTGAAAACTCCCGTTTGTATCGAAAACGGTAATTCGTGATTTGTAAAAATCGGGAATTATAATATTCCCCTTTTGATCGATTGCAAAAATAGTCGGAGCCCATGCCTGTTCTGTGCCTGAACGGGCGGGAAAAGAACCGATCGATGACGGGCTGCTATTGTTTATCGGTATGAGAACCTTTTTAACGGGCTCTGCGGCAGACAGCGATGATAGTGTTGCTATTGTCAGCAGGACCATACATGGAAACATACGTTTTTTTCGAATCATGCTTTAGCATGAACAGAAAAATAGATCAAATCAAGTATAAAAATATTGCATGGAATTGTAATCTATGTAAAACTTGTAAAAGTTAGTTTCTAAATACCATTTTAAAAAAACCTAATAATAAATGTTGATGTTTTTAGGTTGATGTGGAGAAAGTAATGATCAAACGCCCCCTCTTTTGTCTCGTCCTGTGGCTATTTCTGCGCCTTTTTGCTTTTGGTGAGGTTGCAGATTTTGCCTCCCTGCCTCCTTCTATTTCCCGGGATGCAAAGCTGCTTCATATGAACAAGGGGGGTACTGAACTATTGCTTGCAATTGAAAAGCAAGACCTTCAGATCTTTGTTCTTGAACATGGCACCTTCGTAAAGGCCTTTTCGCTCGATGAAAAAGGAGCCTACGGAGATATTGTTTTTCTGGATTCTCTGTACGACAACGACGATCGATCGGTTCTGTTTTTTACCGCAAAATCGGAAGGCCGCTTTGCCCTCAATGCCCTGGTCCTTACGGTAAAGGCTTCCGGAGAGAGACACTTCGAAGTTCTGGAAGATCTGTCGCAGGGAATCGGTTTCAATGATGATCTTGATTTTTTCGATGTCCGTTATTTTACCCGTGACGGCTATATTGTTTTCTTTACAACCGGGGGAACGCTCTACTATACCGCTTTAACTCTTGAGCCTGAGGCGGCGATTGTACGCAAGGAGCGTGTTGCTGATCATCTTATTGAGGATGATTGTCGGATATGTCCCTATGATAATGGTGAAAACTTTTTTCTTATCGGCAGTGTAAAACGGCAGGATGGCCTGCTTTTTTTCTCGGTGAGCGAGGAGACCCTTTCATTTAATACGCGGCTGATCAATACCGATAGCGAAATCGTAAATAAGCAGGTATCACTATTCTACGATAAAGGGGAGCACCAGGCAAAGCTCTACCTGAAGGATGACGAGCGGGATCAGCTTCTCCAGTACAGTATAGATGAACAGCGGAGGGTATCCGAATCTTCCTACCCCCTTTCCGATGCAAAATCCTATAGCATGGAGCCCGTTTTGTGGGGGAACGAGGGAGGGGTTGCCTTATTACTCCACGGGGAGGGAAAGGTTCCGATCGTTATCGATGAGGATGACCTGGTGACAAAAGGAAACAGGGCCCTTGGTAGCCATGACAGGCTGTTTTGTCAGGCTTTGGTAGATGATGATACTTTACAATATGTCCTTTGGCTGGAAGCTGAAAGTGAAGATGATGGGAAGCGAAGCTACCGCCTTGATCGCTACTGGCTTGAGGATGGTTTTACCGAATCAGGTGAGCGTCTTATCCGGAATTTCAGCGAAGAGAGCCGCTCTCTGATCAGTTACGATGCAGACGGGTTTCTCACCTCGTCTTTTCTGCTTACCGCGCTGGATCAGGGAAGGCTTCATATGGAACTTTTCGATATGCGCCTTGATTCCATACCCCAGACAATAGAACTTGATGTGAAAAATGACTTTGCCTTATCTTCCCTGAATCTCATAAGTATAGAGGAAGGGGGAATACTTACCTCCGGTAGTGACTCTATTCTCCTGTCTCGAAGCGACGGGCAGATCGCTGGTGAGCTTCTCCCCGATAGTCAGTACCTTCCTTCCGAAGGCGATGACAGGCTCTTTTTTCTTCAAAAACGGGATGGCAAGTACATTGTTGTGGAGGCGGTACGATGAAAAAACGAAGCGTGCTGCTTGCCGCCCTCCTTGTGCTGCTGGTATCGGGAGTGTTTGGGGAAGATGTCCTACTCATCTATCGACAGGATAAAAGCTCTTGTTTTACTTGGACTTCACTGATGGGTACTGATAGTGTTCGACCTAATGTTGCAAATAGAAATATCTATTGGGAACCTCTAAAAACCATCATAAAATAGGCTTTTCGGGTGCATGATCAAAATTACTATCGACACTCCATAGTCGATATCCAATTGAAACGGTATTTTCTTTTTTGCTTTTACCTTTTTCAGGCAGAGTCCTTCTCTTTGGCTTCATTTTTTATATCCTTTGTAGCTGTAGGTAACGATTCATATTATAGGTTAGATTCATGAGTCCGATTATCGTCTCAGCTCTCTCTATTCCTACAGATCGTATCGTTGACCCGTTCATACTGTTATGTATGAAGC